>NZ_JAKUFR010000007.1:0-102152 GCF_022663555.1 Bacillus cereus group sp. BfR-BA-01381 | reverse complement strand
GTTGTGGTGGTTGTGGCAGCTGTGGTAGTTGCTCTAATTGTTTTAATGGTACTTCTGATGCTATTGTAATATATGAATATTGACTACGAATATTCATATAAAATATTAGCTTTATATATGTACATGTCGACAAAGAATATAGCGCCATCGCTAGTGGATATATTCAATCATTCAAGTAAAAGAGTAAATCGTACCTTACTCTTTGTTCATATAGTATAGGATTGTTAGCGGAAATCTAAGACTCTTTATATTGAGAAATCAAGAAGAATCATCTTAAAGAGTCTTATCTTTTTTTCATATATTAAAGAGAAGCTAGAAAAAGCTAACTACTCGACCCTGGGGTATGAAGGGAATAAGAAACTGTATTCTTTGTTATATCCAGAATATTCCTTTTTATTGAAGGGGTAGATATTCATATTAAAATATCATCCAATCAGGAGCATTTTCAAGAGAGTATATTGAAGATGTTATGGGAGCATTGACATCGTTAAAAATGACAGCTCAGTTCATTTTACAACCTGATGGATTAGCATATTTTATTTCTGATCCAACTTCAGATGCTCAATTAAATGCGATGAAGGAGTACCTTGATCGTAGAGATTGGTGGTATAAGTATTTGAAGTAAAACAAAAGGATAGCTTAATCAAAAATAACAGCCGACTCGTTATAAATGATTCAGCTGTTATTTTTTTACTATGACAACAATGCCTCTACTCCGACACCATCTATTAACAATGCTTTTAATGAAGGAGCTATTTTAATTGCTTCTTCAATATCTAAATCTCCAAAATCCACTGTATATAATCCGAATCCTTCTTTTCCATCTACATATAATAATGCTTTTCCGCCCTCATCATCACCGATTGCCAGTGAATTTGGTATATATTTTTGAATATCATGTGCTTCATTCATCTCTATGCAATCAGTAGGGCCCCAAATACGTATGTAAAGTTCATTTTGTACATTAATCTCTGCGTTTGTACAATTTTGGATTACTTCTAAATAATCTAATGGTACATCTATCGATGAGAACTTTTGTAATTCTTGAATGGCCTCTTTACTCGCTGGTGATTCCTGAGCTTCTAAAGTGAAGGCCTCGTTTAATTTTTCTAGAATATTCATTAATGATTAATCCTTTCATACTTTACCTTTAATTTATCAAGCATTTTATACTACTGTTCTAAAGCTTCTGAAATATTTTCTTTCGAGAATCCGGCGTGTTCAAAAATATTTTTTTATGTCTGATGCTTTATCAGCTTTTCTAATAGTATTAGCAAGCTTGAACTGCATTTGTAGTCATTTTAACCCCTTTGCCAACTTTTGCAATTTTCCCAACTGGTGTAAGACCAGCTACTGCCATTCCGCCTGCGAAAATTCTTTCCCAAGTAGAAAGTTTTTCGCCAGTAGAGGGGGCAATACCGTTCCAAGCGCGTCGGATATCATATTCCCCACTTAGTTCACCAGCTATATCCCTAGCTAATTTTTTACCATCAAATCTTTTTTCCTCTGAAGAAGGTCTCCACACATTGCACCTTCTTCCATTGTAACATCTTGATTATCTGCATTGCGGAATTTTTCAGCAATTCGTTTCAAAGCCTCTTCTACTTGTATAATTGAATTGATAGATGTAAAAGCTTTTGGTCTCGCATCATTGAACAATGGAGGAGATATAAAAAAGTGCTAACAAGTTTACAAACGAACTTGCTAACACCTATAAGAAATATACATAAATTATCGCTGAAAAAGTGACAGAGTCTGACCGCAAAGGAATGAAACAGCATTTTATTATTAGCATTCAATATGAATATTCATTTTGGGAAATGACTTATACATTAGAACAGTGGTCGGTGAATAAAGAATCGAAAAAGGTAATAGGATAGTGAAAAGAGGTATGAATATACATATGTATGGTCAATACCTCTTTTATAATCTTTTGTAAAATTATTGTAAATCCCAAATACAATACGTTACTTATATTGTATAATCTTAATGTATTGTATTTATAATATAAAAGGAGGGCTATGTATGAAAATTTCTTTTAACTTTTATCAGAGTCATGTCATTAATATATAAGTCGGATAAGCGGTATTTGCTTCTCTTTTTAAATAATTAAATTATGTGATGATACTTTAGTTTTTTGAGATCAAGAAAAATGAAGAAAGGAAGTAATCATTTTATGGAAAATTTAAAGTTGTTAACATTTGAAAATATAATAGAACCTCTTTTAAACGAAAGCGTATCATTTATATATTTTCCTATTGAATGGCTCGATATTGTAGAGATACATTATAAGACATTTTTATTAACGAGTAAGTTGAAACGATTGAATGAAAGATTATATGATATGTTTTCTGATATATTATTTATTCAGCATAATCCATATGTATTAAATGAAAATACACCATGGATTGTATGTAAAGAACCTATTAGAAAAGAACAACTTGATTATATTTTTCAAAGTTGGTATGAGATTATTCATGATTGGAAACCTAATAAATTAATAGATTCACCAAAATATGAATGGCATTACGATTTAATTTCTAATTTAACAGTATTACATGATAATGAAGTATATTCTAGGTGGGTGCCCGCTTTAATTTCACATATTTTTTGTGAACGGCCTTTACAGTTAGAAAACATACACGAAGAAGATATATATTTTTCTCCTCTTAGATCACAAAATATTTGCGAGGCTATGTCGGAGCCTATTAAAGACGAAAAAACACAAGATTATTTCGCCTATGTATATCGGTTCGAATATATAACGCGCGGAGGAGAGAACATTCCATTATTAAATGTTTCAATAGGAATTCGGAGGTTTTATCAAGAATATAACCATCCAGACATTCCTTTGCTTTTAAGACGAAAACGAGGCATGATTTTAATTTCTACTCCAGAACTTGCATCGAATAATAAAAAAGTTCGGTTTGTAAAACTAAAAGTACAACAAGCTACAAATGGTATAAAGTGGATAAAGATATTTAGAAATTTAAAAGATGATTTTCATATAGGTGGAGAAGTTGAATTGGAGCATATTCTTCAATATCCGAAAGATTATATGCTGGGAGAAAATCTTAGGGTGTTGCTTCCATACAATGAAAGAATATATAAAGTTCAAGGTACTAAAATAAAACCTGGTATAAAAGTAGAGGAAAGAGAGTATTTATTTAAAGGGGTTCAGCAAAAATTCACTTATTTCACATTACTACCAGAATGTAAAAAACTAGCAATAAATAATAAAAATGAAGTATTCCCTTTAATTGCACCAAAAGGATTAGAGACTATAACGTTAGAAATATGGTCTGAAAAAATATCGATGGAAGTAGAACAAGCGTTATTTGAAAGTGAAATTGTGTTAGCTCAAATTAGTGAGTCATCATATATATTAAATGCAGATTCGCCAGTGCTGTTAAAAATAGTAAGATGTAATATTGAAAAGGTATTGCAAAATCCATATAAAATGCAATATTGCCAAAAGTATAAAACGAATTTAGTAGAGGATGTTATGAAAGCGGTTTATGCTACTGCAGGTGAGCGTAATGATGCGACATTGGCGTTAATTGCAATGAAAAATTGTGATGGACGTGAAAAAATTGATCCAAAGCAAATTGTTAGAGAAGGATTTGCACGAACAAACCGTATTTCAGCATTTATTAATTTATTTATAGGTCAAAGTGTATCTCGTAAAACAATTATAAATTGCCTTCTTAGTTTATTAGAACAAAAAGGATTTTTGAAACGTAGTTGGAATAAGATAAATTTACCTTGTACATATGTTAGTTTATCAATTGAACGAATCTCGAAATTTGATTTCTTACCTATTATTTCACAAATAAAAGGTAAAGAAATTTCATATAAATTATATGGGAATACAGATTGGCAAACGATTGATCGTTTATTATTACATGTAAATAAGCATAATACCTTTTTACCACAGCCTTCAAAGCGAAATGATATGGGGATGCAATTTAAACAATTTGTTTCTGAAACATTAAGAGGAATTTTACAACATGCAAAAGAAAGAAGTGAACAAGTATATTTCATTATAGATGCGAATGTAAGAAAACATTGGATAAAAGAGTTACAAAATAAAAAAATTGATATAGATACTTTCCCTGAATTTTTTCCAGATGTGTTAAAAGTCCCAAACTTAAATATTATTAGAATAAATACATCTTTTGATGTGCCAAAATATGGTGCAATAGAATGTGACGATATACTGGATGGTACGAGTTTATATGTAGATGAAAAAGGAATGTATTATAGCACTGGTGAATATTCGCTTAATGGTAGTGAAACATTGCAGCGATACATACTTGAAATTCTACCGCTAGGTATAAAAGCAGTAGAAAGGAATTATATTGCCAAAATGATACATTACATGTGCTGTAATACAAGTATGCTGTTGGAAAAGGATGTACACATGCCGTATTCCATGCATATGGCGAAAGTAATAAAAGGGTATATGACTGATATAGATGCAAGAGAGTTTAAAGAGTTTGATGATGAACTGGATGTAGATATAATAAAGATAGAAAAGAAAGATTCAATTATTCTGCTGTAAATAATAATAGACAAATCCTGTTCCTTATATCGGTCAGGATTTGTCATTTTTTCATGTAAATAAGGATATCATTTGTCATGTATCTTCTCTTTTACGTATTTACTTTATTTGCATACAGGATTAAGATGTTTTTTAGAAATAAAAAACATCTTATTTGGAAAAGTAATATGAATTGATTCAAAAGAAATTTGAAAGGAATGAGGAATTGTGAAGAAGTTAGATGTGCTATTAATGCTATTGAGCGGCCTCTTTCCAGTTGCAGGAATTATGAAGCAAATCCCATTAGAACAATCTTTATATATTGGAGGCCTTTTATTTTTTACTAGTTTCGGTAGTTATTTTGCGAAAAAAATATATTCACGTATATGTAGTTGGATAGCTTATGCGCCATTTATAACATTACTGCTAGTAATTTGGCATCAAGATATTTCAACAAGTTCAATTATAGCGAACGCGAAAATTGCCGCTTGTGTCGCTTTAATTCCATGTTTATTCCGTTTTCGTACATATGGACTTACTTTCGGTTTATTCGCATTATGGGCCGCTTTATTATGGGATATTAAAGAAGTGCAGTCGTTAGTTATACTTGAACGTATGTCGAGTTTAATGACAAGTCATTTCAAATATCTTATGCTTTTAGTTGGTGGACTTATATTAGGTGGATTAATTGCTATGTTATTACACCGTAAAGAAGAGGATTATAAAGAAAATATAACTTTATTTCAACAAAAAAAGAAACGTAAAAAGCGATCATTTAAGATTCCGATCCCAAGATTACCGAAATTTAAGTTAAAATTATTTAAGTTCGGTGGAAAAGTATCGAAACAAAAAACGCCTGAAAAAATACGTGAGCATAATTACGAAGAACCAACTGCAGTTGCAACATATGAAATGACAGAGCAAATACCTCAATATAAAGAAGAGACTGCTCAAGGTCAAACGAGGATGGAACGTCGTAGAAATCGGTATAATGCATAATGAAGTTAAAAGCCCCTTAATGATTAATCAATTTTAAGAAAAATCATTAAGGGGTTTTTATGTTATTAAAAATTGATTGCTAAGGTGAAATTTATAGCATACTCTAAAGTTGAGGGCTTAAATAAAATAATAGGAGGATAAAATGCTTATTATTACATATATTTCTGTCTGTATATTATTTTTAGTTAGCTTTTTACATGTTTATTGGGCTTTTGGAGGTAAGTGGGCGACAAATAGTGTCATTCCAACAAAAGCTGGAGAAAAGGCATTTACACCAGGTACAGGGATGACTTTGTTCATTGCGTTATTACTAAGTATGGCCGCAATAATTTTATTACAACAAACAAATATTATTCATTTTTCATTTCCTACTATTATTGTTCAAATCGGATCTTGGGTTTGTATGATTATTTTTTTCATTAGAGTAATAGGTGAGTTTCATTATTTTGGCATCTTTAAGCGAAAAAAAGATACGCGTTTTGCTAAAATGGATACTGTTTTATATATACCGCTTTGTGCATTTTTATCTTTATCATTCTTACTAGCAATTATTACGTGAACATTAAAATAGTACCTGTTTTCTTGATAATGAATATAAACGTAAAGTGGCAAGTGTAAAAGTGAAAAATCTAGTAGTAAATAAAAAGGATGTAAGCGCCTTTTTATCGAATTATAGATTATTATGAAAGGCGGGTGCACGATGAAGTATGTAAAAGTCAGTATGAATGGTGGAAGTGAACATAAATTTTCGATGACTTTAGAACGGTTTGAAGAACTTATTACGACAGAGAATGGACTATTAGAAAATAAATTAGTTAGTATTGAAAATGTAATGATTAATCCTACTAATATATCCTCTGTAGTTGAAAAAATTGGTGTACCGGCAAAGTTTATGGAAGCTTAAAAATCGGTACATAAAAAACATCCAAGGGGGATGTTTTTTTATGTATAAATATGTTAATTGTACAATGAATTTATGAAGAGAATGTATAGTGATACTTCGTACATGCACAAAAAATAAGTACAAGCATATATTAGATAATGGGACAAGACCTTCGTGTCCTACTTAATACTCAGAAAAAACCTCTATCACATGAGAGCATCTGATTACAGGGTGCTCTTTTTTATTGAGTTCTTTAACTTTCAATTTTAAACATGTCCTTGATGTTAATAAATATTAAAAATAAAATAATAGCAAAAATTAAGTTAGATAAATAGAAATCTTGATGAAATAGTAATTCAAAGATGACATCAAAAGCATATAAAAAGGCGATAGTAGGTAATATACAAATAAATATAAATCTCCAATTTTTTAGATAATGTTTATAATTAGGAAATAATTTCTCCATATACATAGCTCCTATAATTTTTATTTTCTATATAATTATACATTTAAATAAAAAGATTTACAAAAGGTTATTTAGCAATCTTTTTAATACATGATTTGACTAAAAAACTTTTAAAGAGTAACACTTAAATGATACACTATAATCTACGTTATTTTTGAAATGAATAGAGGGATTTACATGATAGATAAAATTAAAAATGCTGTAGAGGATATGCACGAAGATGAAGCAAAACATTTACTTCAAAGTATTCTAATCCAATTAAATTTATTAGAAGAAAAGTATAGTGAAGATACTATTAAAAATTTGATGGATATTTCTAAGCAACTAACGAGTAATACATCTTATAAAAGAAATGTAAAAGAAAGCTTACACGTACATATTGCTTTTGATGATTCAACAGCTGGATGTTTAAAGCATATGCTTGGTCAAGAAGAACGATTGGAAGAGATGGTCGTTGCTTTTTCTGAATTCTTTTCAATTGGGCCGATAAATAAGTTACATATGAATGAAGGGCAACTAGCAAGACAGAAATGGTTAGTAAACAACTTAAATGCTTATGAAAATTATTTTGAAGAAGAGTATTTACCAAGGTTTTTAGAAACTATAGAAGAACTACACGCTATACCTATTGAAACCCCTATTACAATTTGGAAAGCCGATAACGCACATGAACATGTAGGTCTATGTTTTGTAATGGCGCAATTAAAAGATAAGAAAAATATTCGCGTTATGAATACATCTGATGCAAGTAAAAAAATATTAAAACTAGAGTATGCGATTCGTGGAACTGGAGAGTTAGCACCTGAAAGTTTAGCTCTAATTCAAAAAAGTTTTGTAAAATTGCCGTATTTAACTGTAGAGAAACGTACGCAGTTTGAACATGAGTGGGATAGTCTATCGAAAAGTACGGAATTTTTAAGAGTTTGGACAGACAATGAAGTACGTTCTGTACAAGAAAATTATTTTGATCAATTTATTATTGAATGCGCGAAAAGTATAGGTGCTGATCAAGAATTCCTAAAAGCTCCTAGAGTAATTGGTGAAGCACTTGGTCTTGTAGAACAATCAGTTGGCGATACGTTTTTAGAATATCGCTTAAAGGAATTAATTAAACAAGAAGTATTTGAATTTGAAGGTTCATTAGATGAAATGCGTTTCTATAGTGTGAAATTAAGAAAATAATACATCTATTTCGTTTATGAAGAAGCTCGTATTTTTAAATACGAGCTTTATTTTTTGTTGAATTTAGGCTATACATAAGCTTCCCAGAGAGGGCATATCACATATGAATGGTAAAGGAAATGAATGAAAAGAAGGTGATTTATTAATATGTATAACCAGCAAAATTATCCATATGATCAAGCGATGTATTATAATCCACAAAACTACGGGTATGAACCTACAAATGAAGTGAGAGATATTGAACAAGAAGATTACAGACCAGATGATGCGGAAGATGCTCCAACGTCACCACCTCCGTCACAAACGCCGTCGTTACCGTCTACATTTGCTTCTCCTGCACAACCAGGTAATATGAAATCCTGGATGTGTAACTGTCTAGGAAGATGGGGCTATTTACGCTTACATCGTCCTGGTCCTTTCGGAAGGGATTTATGGTTCTTCCCGACTGAAGTGAGAAGAAATGGAGTATCAGGTTACACGTGGCAAGGTGGTCGTCGTCGTAAAGTAAGTTATCGCTATCAACAAATTAGTAATTTTATGTGCTTCGCATAAAGAGAAGTGAGGGAGTGAAACGATTTTACTTTCTCACTTTTTATTTTTCAATATACGAAGTAAGATTTTGATTAAAAATTTACAATATTCTCGTTTTTATTAGAGTATAATGCATATGTTGGGTTGGTTTTCAACAACAAATGAGAGTGAGGGAATACAATGTCAATGAAAAATAAAGTTGGGTTAAGCATAGAGGATGGCATTAATTTAGCTTCAGCTCAGTTTAAAGAAGATGCGTATGAAATTTATAAAGAATCGAGAAAAAAACAACCAATATTATTTGTAAACCAAGTTGAAATCGGTAAAGAATGGCTTATTACTAGATATGAAGATGCTCTGCCACTTTTAAAAGATAATCGTTTAAAAAAAGATTGGACAAATGTGTTTTCTCAAGATACAAAGAACATGTATCTTTCCGTTGATAATAGTGACCACTTAACAACACATATGCTAAATTCAGATCCACCTAACCACAGTCGTTTACGATTTTTAGTTCAAAAAGCTTTTACACCGAAGATGATTGCACAATTAGACGGAAGAATTCAGAGAATAGCAGATGATTTGATAAGTGATATAGAGCGAAAAGGTACATTAAATCTTGTGGACGATTATTCATTTCCATTACCAATTATTGTGATAAGTGAGATGCTCGGTATTCCAAAAGAAGATCAAGCGAAATTTAGAATTTGGTCTCATGCTGTTATTGCATCACCAGAAACACCTGAAGAAATAAAAGAAACTGAAAAACAACTATCTGAGTTTATTACATATCTTCAATATTTAGTTGATATGAAACGAAAAGAGCCAAAAGAAGACTTGGTGAGTGCTTTAATACTTGCAGAGAGTGAAGGGCATAAACTGAGCGCTCGGGAACTATATTCAATGATAATGCTATTAATTGTAGCAGGACATGAGACGACAGTGAATTTAATTACAAATACGGTATTAGCACTTCTTGAAAATCCAAATCAATTACAGTTATTAAAAGATAATCCAAAACTAATTGATTCGGCTATTGAGGAAGGATTACGTTATTATTCTCCAGTTGAGGTTACAACTGCAAGATGGGCAGCAGAACCTTTTCAAATTCACCATCAAACAATACAGAAAGGAGATATGGTTATTATCGCATTGGCTTCAGCGAACCGTGATGAAACTGTGTTTGAAAATCCAGAAATATTTGATATTACACGGGAGAACAACCGTCACATTGCCTTTGGCCATGGTAGTCATTTCTGCTTAGGAGCTCCACTTGCGAGGTTAGAAGCAAAGATTGCTATTACTACTTTGTTCAAACGAATGTCTGACCTACAAATAAAAGGCGATCGTAAAGACATTAAATGGCAAGGTAACTATTTAATGCGTTCTTTAGAGGAATTGCCTTTAACTTTCTAGAATAGTTAAAGGGAGACATGCATACATTGAAAATGTTTTACATAGAGTATGTATGTGTAATTTAAATTCGAAACGGAAGGGTGAAAACATCCCAATGATCAACTAATTCTATTTATAAGAGATCTTCGTTAAAAAACGAAATATTCTTCTGAATAGGGTTAGTCTGTACATTTATAGAAAAGGGATGTATTTCGCTCTGCGAATATATAGTCTTTTTATATGATTTGTGCTGCCTCCTGTTCAGAACATGAAATAGGAGGCTTTTTTATGTCGACAAATGTAGTAACGAAACAAAACAATGGGGTATCACAAGTATTAAAAAATCGGTTTGTGCAAGGGATTTTAGCATCAGCATTATTTTTACAAATTGGAATATGGGTTCGGAACTTTGCGGTATTACTTTACGTAATGGAAATGACAAAAGGTGATGCTTTTGCTATTTCGATGATTTCAGTGGCGGAGTTTGCTCCAATTTTCATCTTTTCCTTTATTGGCGGTACTTTTGCTGATAGGTGGAAGCCGAAGAGGACTATGATATGGTGTGAGACTTTAAGTTCTTTATCAGTATTTGCAGTATTAATTACTCTAATGTTTGGAACGTGGAAAATCGTATTTTTTGTAACGCTCATTTCTGCAATTCTTTCACAGTTTTCTCAACCATCTGGAATGAAATTATTTAAACAGCATTTATCGGCAGAACAAATTCAATTAGCGATGTCTATTTATCAAACAATATTTGCGATATTTATGGTGTTAGGACCGATTCTTGGAACATTTATTTTTCATAGTTTTGGAATTTATATTTCAATCATTATTACAGGTATTGCTTTTTTACTTGCAGCAGCTGTGTTATTATTTCTTCCGAAAGATCTTGAGAATGATAATGAGAAGAAAGAAATCACTCTGTTACAGGAAATGCTTGATGGTATTAAATATGTGAAAAAGAAAAAAGCATTAACTTTGCTAGGGCTTTGTTTTATGGCAGCAGGACTAGGAATTGGTTTAATTCAGCCGTTAGGTATTTTTATTGTAACTGAGCAGTTAGGATTATCAAAAGAGAGTTTACAATGGTTACTAACAGTAAATGGTGCAGGAATGATTGTTGGCGGTGCTTTAGCGATGGTATTTGCAAAAAACGTTGCGCCGCAAAAAATGTTAATTATCGGTATGCTCGGTCAGGCAATCGGCATCGGTATTATAGGTTATTCTACAAATTTATGGGTAACACTCATAGCACAACTTTTTAGTGGGTTAGCTCTTCCATGTATTCAAATAGGTATTAATACGCTTATTATTCAAAATAGCGATACAGATTTTATTGGTCGTGTAAATGGCATTTTAAGTCCATTATTCACTGGTTCAATGGTAGTAACAATGAGTATTGCTGGTTCATTAAAAGAAATGTTCTCATTAAGTACGATGTATGAAGGCACAGCTTTACTATTTATAATTGGATTATTATTTATTTTGCCTATATACAATTTAAAGCCAGTAATAGCGGTAGAAAGTGAAATAAACGGTAAAGGAAGTGCTGTGCAACATGAATCCTAATCCAAATGTTAAATATCCCATTGAAGGAAATAAAAATGTTCACTTTATAAAAAATACAATAACGAAAGCTAATATACTCGCCGGATACTATTCATATTATGATGCGAAAGATGGAGAAACATTTGAAGAGCGTGTAATACATCATTATGAATTTCTTGGAGATCGCCTTATCATTGGAAAGTTTTGTTGTATTGCAAATGGAGTTACCTTTATTATGAACGGAGCGAATCATCGGATGGATGGATTTTCGGCATATCCATTTAATATATTTGGAAATGGGTGGGAGAAGCATACACCTAGTTTGTCTGATCTACCTTACAAAGGGGATACAGTCATAGGTAATGATGTTTGGATTGGTATGGATGCAACAATTATGCCCGGAATCAAAATAGGAGATGGTGCAATCATTGCAGCTAAATCTGTTGTGACTAGAGACGTTGCACCATATACAATTGTTGGTGGAAACCCCGCAAATAAAATAAAGGAACGATTTACAAATACAATAATAGAGGAATTACTGCAAATTCAATGGTGGCATTTTGATATTGAAAAAATAACTGAAAATATAGATGCTATTGTACAAGGGGATATAGAGCCATTAAGAAAGCTAAAAATGGAATAAAAAATGCATAACAAAGAGTATCATACCTCCGAATTTTGTTAATGATAATAGAACGAGGAGGTGTGATACTATGGCACAAGACGTTTTATGTGAAGTAAACAATTGTAAATTTTGGGCTAACGGTAATAAATGTAGCGCAGACGCAATTTATGTAGTAAGTCATAAAGGAAAACAAGCATCGACTACAGAAGAAACAGATTGCAAAACTTTCGATCCGGAAGTATAAATTTTTGAAGGGTAGCCAAATCGTGGTTGCCCTTTTATTAATTATAGTATTGATAATAAATCTCATTTTCATTCACTGTTTTTAACTTTTCTTTTCTTTTTTCATATTTTCTTCATCAGTGATGTGATCCAAAGCAATTCATGTTCAATACGTGATTTACTAAATTCAATGACTTCTGTAATAAAAGATGAGCTAGCATCTAAAGATTGAATAGCAGTAAGCTGTTTATGTAGTACGTTTTGGCGTATTGTTAAAATTTCTTTTCTAGCTTCATAATCAAGTTTTTCAAATAGCGCGATACGAACAAGAAATTCTGCATTGTTTGTCGCGAGTTTTTCGGGAAACTCGCGTAACATTTCAGAAAAGATTTCTTCTCCTGTTTCAGTAATGTCATACATATTTCGGTTTGGTTTTCCGACTTGTGTATGTACCTTTTTCGTTATAGCCCCCATATTCTCAAAACGTCGAAGAGAAGGATAAAGCATATTATGATTTAATTCAAAATTCTCTCCTAACCGATTTTGAATATTTTTCTTTATTTCATACCCATATTTTGGCCCTGACGTCAATTCTGCGAGCAATAAAATATCAACATACATAAAAATCCCCCTTATTTATTTCTCAAGTTCTCCTACGAAAAATCCCCTTTAGTATATGTTAAAATAACATATGTTAGATTATACAACTTTGAATTACCGACCTATCACTTTTATTGTAAAAGAAAAGGGAGGAAAGGACTATGGCTTCGCCTGAAAATGTGATTTTAGTTCATGAAATTTCAAAGCTGAAAACGAAAGAGGAATTGTGGAATCCGTATGAGTGGTATCAATTTATGAGGGATAATCACCCAGTACATTATGATGAAGAGCAAGATGTTTGGAATGTATTTTTGTATGAGGACGTAAATCGTGTTTTATCAGACTATCGCCTGTTTTCAAGTAGAAGGGAGCGAAGACAATTCTCAATCCCTCCTTTAGAAACTCGAATCAATATTAATTCTACTGATCCACCAGAACATCGCAATGTACGTTCTATCGTTTCTAAAGCATTTACTCCAAGGAGTTTAGAACAATGGAAACCTCGAATACAGGCTATCGCAAATGAACTTGTACAACATATTGGAAAATATAGTGAAGTTAATATCGTTGAAGAGTTTGCTGCT
Source organism: Bacillus cereus group sp. BfR-BA-01381 (assembly GCF_022663555.1). Taxonomy (NCBI): domain Bacteria; kingdom Bacillati; phylum Bacillota; class Bacilli; order Caryophanales; family Bacillaceae; genus Bacillus; species Bacillus cereus group sp. BfR-BA-01381. The sequence goes on along the minus strand of NZ_JAKUFR010000007.1, from coordinate 88,571 downwards.
CCTTTACCTGTTACTGTTATATCCGATTTGTTAGGAGTGCCAACAACTGACCGCAAAAAAATTAAAGCATGGTCTGATATTTTATTTATGCCGTATAGTAAAGAAAAGTTTAATGATCTGGATGTAGAAAAGGGGATAGCACTAAATGAATTTAAAGCATATCTTCTACCAATCGTTCAGGAAAAGAGATACCATTTAACGGATGATATTATCTCAGATTTAATACGAGCTGAATATGAAGGAGAAAGATTAACTGATGAAGAAATTGTTACTTTTTCATTGGGTTTATTAGCGGCTGGTAATGAAACAACTACAAATTTAATTATTAATAGTTTTTACTGTTTCTTAGTGGATTCACCAGGAACATATAAAGAATTAAGAGAAGAACCTACATTAATTTCAAAAGCAATTGAGGAAGTATTACGCTATCGCTTTCCCATTACATTAGCTAGGAGAATTACAGAGGATACAAATATATTTGGCCCTTTGATGAAAAAGGATCAAATGGTGGTTGCGTGGGTAAGTGCAGCAAATTTAGATGAGAAAAAGTTTTCGCAAGCCTCTAAATTTAATATACACCGAATAGGAAATGAAAAGCATTTAACATTTGGTAAAGGTCCTCACTTTTGCTTAGGGGCACCACTTGCACGTTTAGAAGCTGAGATTGCATTAACTACCTTTATAAATGCTTTTGAAAAGATAGCATTATCTCCATCGTTCAATTTAGAACAATGTATATTGGAAAATGAACAAACTTTGAAATTCTTACCTATCTGCTTAAAAACTCAATAAACTGTTCAGCAAGGTACAAATTTACTGTACCTTGTTTTTTTATTTCTCAATTGTGAAATTTTAGTTGGTTATTTAGTATGGAAGTGTGTGAATAAGAGTAGAGGAGGATGCTTATGTTAACGTGTAATGGAAGTAAGACGTTCCAAACATTTATTAAAGCTGTAACGGATTTAATAAATAGTAATTTGTTAGAAGATCAAATGGTTTGTGGGATTGAAAAATTATTAGAAGAACTTTTAGAAAAGAAAACATGGCTTCCGTTAGAAAAACAGCAGGCGAATTCGGCTCAATATGCACGACACTTATTATATGAAGATCCTTTAAATCGTTTTGAAGTATTAGCTCTTGTATGGAAAGATGGACAATCGACTCCTTTGCATGATCATGATGGCACATGGGGAGTAGAAGGTGTATTTACAGGAAGAATAATGGTGCAGAACTTTATACAAACTAAGCAGCTTGAAAATTCACTTGTTTATTTAACTCATACAGGAAATCTTTATTTGGGAGAAGGAGAAACAGATAAAGTCATTCCACCAGCTGATTGTCACATTCTTGAAATAGATAAAAATGAAAGCGTTGTCACAATTCATATTTACGGAAAACGTTTAGAAAAGTTTAAAGTTTACGTTCCAACTAAAGAAAAAAATGTATACACGTGTGAGACAAAATATATTCGTTATAATTCATAGTTTAAAATCCAAAGCCTTTGCTTTGGATTTTATTTATAATTATTTCTTGACCTGAAACGCTTTTCATAAATTATAAATAAAGAGTGCTTTACGAGAGTGGTATGAAAACGATACCTTTTGTTTAACATGAGCTCGTGTATATATAGAAAGTGGTGAAGAAATAATGAAATTAATCGCAATTGATTTAGATGGAACTCTTCTTTCGGGGAACAAAATGATTAGTAACGAGAATGCAGAAGCAATTCGAAAATGTCAGGAAGTTGGTCATGTTGTAGCAATTTGTACAGGTCGTTCTATCGTCGATATTGAACGATTGTTGTTAGAAGTTAATTTGGATTGTCCAATTATTGCCGAAAATGGTGCGCTTATATATAATGATAAAAAAATGATGAAGAGATATCCAATTCAAAATATGCAGGCGCTCGAGATTGTGAATTATCTTGAAGAAAATGGATTATATTATCAGCTTTATACTAATAAAGGTGTGTACGTACCGGAATATGGAGTAGAGAGTGTACGCAATGAAATCGATTATGTGAAACATTCAAATGAAAATATCGATTTGAAAGAGTTGGAAACGATCGCAGCATTATACCTTGAACATACAGCATTTCTTAGTGCAGAAAGTTGTAAACCAATTGTAGAAACAGATATACATGTGCATAAGCTTTTACCATTTTCTTATGACATGGAAAAATTAAAAAAGTTAAAAGAAACGTTTCTGCATAATACTGATTTAGCAATTACATCTTCATATTGGCATAATTTAGAGATTAATCATCGAGACGCTCAAAAAGGAAATGGACTATATACTTTAGCGGAACATCTAAATATTCCAGTTGAAAATACTGTAGCGATAGGTGATGGGTTAAACGATGTATCCATGATGGAAAAAGCAAATCTATCAATTGCAATGGGGAACGCAGTCGAAGAAATAAAAGCGATGTGTCAATATGAAACTTTGACTAATGAAGAACATGGTGTTGCACATGCTTTATATAAATATGTAATGTAATATAAAAAGAAAAAAAGAATCTAAATAGATTCTTTTTTTCTTTTTATTAGGGGTAAGGTATTCTATGAGATTCATAGAAGCCTTATTACATTTTATTATATAGAATATATTGGAATAAATGTTTATATTTTTCATAGTAATTGTGAAAATTTTATGAACTTTATATTTAATGCATTTTTATAATACAACTAATACGTATGAATTCATGTCAAAACTTAACAAATGTAAGGAGCTAAGGAGAGTTTGTGCAACATAAAAGATCATGATTGGCACAGCTAATAATTAATCGGTGATGAAAAAACTTACTAATTAGAGTTTCAATTTTGTACGGATATATTTTTTCTTTTTAATTGAAAAATAAAATTTGTTCGAATAATTATTCTTCAGCTATATACCTACAGGCACATTCTTCGTATAATGGAGAAGTATGAATTTAAAATTTGTATGAATTTTACATATTGAGGTGAAAAAGGAATGAATGCGCGGCTAATGGAACTTATTGATGTGAGTACAATAGAAACCATGGCAGAACAATTTTATCAATTAACCAACATATCACATCAACTTCTTGATGCTGAAAAAGAATGTATATTTTCATTTGGAATAAATGAAAAGAAAATATGTAAACTTCCCAAACTTGAAATCCCCATTTTTTTATACAATCAATATTTAGGATCTTTTGTTGTATGGTCTCAGAAAAGTGAAATTTTCAATTGCCAAAAATACTTTGAAATGCTTTCAAATTTAATTATAGATGGAGTAATGAAAGGATTTCAAAATAAAAATACAACGTTACTTACTCGAAAAGAGGAGGAACTACATACAATCTTACAAAACATGCCTGTTATGGTTGATGCACTTGATTATAATGGAGATTTTGTTTTGTGGAATCGCGAATGTGAAATTGTGACAGGCTATACTGCGGAAGAGGTAATTGGAAATCCAAACGCACTTCGATTACTGTATCCGGATCATGATTATCGTCACGAGATACAAAAGAAATTTTTGACTCGTGGAAAGAACTTTAGAGACTGGGAAATGCGTTTAACTTGTAAAAATGGTGAAATTAAAACGATAATGTGGTCCAATATATCAGAACAGTTTCCTGTAAGTGGATTTAGTTATTGGGCTGTTGGTGTGGATATTACACATTTAAAAGCAATACAAGAGAAATTAAAACAACAAACGTCTGAATTAGAATTAATTTTTCAGGCTTTACCAGATTTATGTTTCTTAACGGAAGATGATGGAACAATTATTGATTATAAAGCAGGATCCCCTACAAAATTTTACGTACCCGCAGAAGCTTTTATGGGAAAAAAGTTTTACGAAGTATTACCATCTACAGTAGCAAAAAAATTTCAAGAAGCAATTTGTCAAGTGAAAGAAAAAGGGACAAATGTAATTGTGGAATATCCACTTACAATTAATGAAAGTATCGATTTCTTCGAAGCTAGATGTTTACCGTTATTGCATGATAAAATTATGATTATTGTACGTGATATTACAGAGCGGAAAAAGACAGAAGAATTGCTAAATAAATCAGATACACTTGCAGCAATCGGTCAATTAGCAGCTGGTGTTGCTCATGAAGTTAGAAATCCATTAACAGTCATTAAAGGCTTTATACAGCTATTTCAAATTAATAAAGAAGATCAAGAAAAATATTTTGATTTAATGCTTTCTGAAATTGAAAGAATAGAAGCGATTCTTCAAGAATTTTTGTCGATTGCTAAAACAGATGAACTAAGCACCGAAAAGAAAAATATTTATCAAATATTTAAAAATGTCGTTTCGTTAATAAATACAAAAGCAATTATGACAAATATTCAAGTTGAATTATATGCAAATTCTAAAGATATAATCATTGAATGCTCAGAAAATCAACTGAAACAAGTATTTATTAACATTTTGCAAAATTCAATCGAAGCTATGCCAGATGGTGGGAGAATTTCAATTCACATAAAAGAAATAGGAAAAGATGGTATCATTATAAGTGTAATTGATAAAGGAATAGGAATACCTGAAGAACGAATTAAAAGATTAGGCGAACCTTTTTATAGTACGAAAGAAAAAGGTACCGGTATTGGATTGATGTTAAGTTATAAAATTATTGAAAGTCATCAAGGGAATATAAGTATTATGAGTGAGGTTGGCGTCGGAACAACAGTAACGATTTACTTGCCAAAATTTCAGAGTAAAAAGCCTTTATCAGATTATGATGATAGATTTGAATCGATACGTCCAATTATTAACTCTTAAATTATTAAATACCCAATAACCAAAAGCTAAGTTTTTGGTTATTGGGTATTTTTGTATTTAATTTAGAAAACTTTACCTTTTCTTTAGATTTGCTTTAATTTCTATTAAGTTTTTATCAATATATTAGTATTTGTGCAAAGTAATGTATAGAAAATGTGCATTACTTTTAATATATAGATTCAATTATTAATAGAAATACAGTAAGGAGGAGGTTATGACAAGGTGAAAAAACAAGAGAAAAAAAGCGGTAGAGCAGTACCGATGCGGTTAAACATTTTATTCTTATGTGTATTTATATTGTTTTCTGCCATGATTATACAATTAGGTAAAGTACAAATTATCGATGGTGAGACGTATAAAAATGAAGTGAAGAAGAGAGAAAATGCAACCGTAAGCCTTTCTGTGCCGCGGGGAAAAATATTTGACCGAGAAGGGAATCCAGTAGTTGATAATAAGTCTTTACGTACAATTACATATACAAAGATGAAAGGTGTAAAATCAGAAGAAATATTAAAAACAGCAAGACAACTTGCAGACATAATTGAAATACCACAAGAAGATATAGACAAGCTAACTGAGACGGATAAGAAAGATTTTTGGATGCAATTAAATCCGAAACTAACTGAAAAATTAGTATCTAAAAAAGAAATAAATAAGTTCAGAGATAAAGATATTACCGGAAAAAATTTAGATAAAAAAATTGAAGAGTTAAAAAGAAAACGAGTTACAGATAAAAATCTTCAGGATTTAACAGATAAAGATATTAAAGTGTTAGCTATTAAAAGTAAGATGACTTCTGGTTATCAAATGGCTCCTCAAATTATTAAAAAAGATGTTAGTGAAAAGGAATTTACTATAATTAGTGAAGGTTTAGCAAATCTCCCAGGTGTAGATGTGTCGGTTGATTGGGAGAGAGTGTATGTAAATGATGGATTATTCCGATCTGTTCTTGGAAATGTTTCTAATTCCGATGAAGGATTACCAGGTGAGCGATTAGATTACTATTTAGTACGTGATTATAGCCGAAATGATAGAGTTGGAAAAAGTTATATCGAACAACAATACGAAGATGTACTGCATGGTTCAAAAAAAGAAATAAGAAGTGTTGCAGATAAACAAGGTAATACAATAAGAACGGAAACTGTTTCTGAGGGAAAGAGTGGTAAGAATTTAACTTTAACAATAGATATGGAGTTGCAGAAAAAAGTAGAAGAAAGTATTGAAAAAATATTAAAGATATATAAAGGGTCAGAATCTATGTTGGACCGTGCTTTCGTTGTGATGATGAATCCGAAAAACGGACAAGTATTATCCATGGCTGGAAAAAGACTTGTAGAAAAAGACGGGAAAACAGAAGTTGAAGACTATGCATTAGGCACAATGACTAGTTCATATGAGCTTGGATCAACAGTGAAAGGTGCGACAGTTTTAACTGGATTTGAAACAAAAGCTATAACTCCAGGTACATATTTTTATGATGCACCCATGAAGTTTAAAGGAACTAAGGAAAAAAAGTCTTGGAAAGATTTTGGTAATATTGATGATTTAAGAGCGTTACAAGTCTCTTCAAACGTTTATATGTTTCATACTGCATTAAAAATTGCTGGTGTGGATTATGTGAAAAATAGTTCATTAAACATTAAGCAGGAGTACTTTGATAAAATGAGGTATTATTTCGGGCAATTTGGATTAGGTGTTCCAACGGGTATCGATTTACCGAATGAAACAGCTGGACAAATTGGTAAAAAAGATAATCAACCTGGGTTTTTATTAGACTACTCAATTGGCCAGTATGACACATATACACCACTCCAGCTCGTACAGTATATTTCAACAATCTCAAACGGTGGATATCGAATGAAGCCACAAATTGTTCAAGAGGTAAGAGAGCAAACGTCGCAAAAAGATGAGATTGGTAAAGTGGTACATGCAGTAGAGCCAATCGTTTTAAATAAAATAGATATGAAAGAGGAATATATAAATCAAGTAAAAGAAGGATTTAGAAGGGTATTCCAAGAAGGTGATGGAACAGGAGTAAGGGCGTTCCAAAAAGCCTCTTATAAACCAGCAGGTAAAACAGGGACAGCACAGACAGTTTACGGTGGAGAAAGTGATATCGGAAGAAATGAAAAGGGTGAAAGAAGAAAATGTTATAATTTAACGTTAGCAGGATATGCGCCATATGATAATCCTGAAGTAGCATTCTCTGTGGTTGTGCCGTGGGTTATTAATGATAAATCTGGTATTAACTCTGATATTGGAAAAGAAGTTTTAGATGCTTATTTTGAATTGAAAAATAAGCGGTTGACTGGAGAAACTACAAAAATAGATAGCTCTCAAGAAGATTAAAAAATACGAAAAGTTATAGAAACTAGGGTCGTCTTATGTAGGAATAAATTCAAAATGGGTGATAGAGATGTAAAATCAAACTATCAACTATTCACGCTTTATAAAATTAATCATATATTGATAGCATAGGACAAGCTGAAAAGCTTATTCTAACCTCACAGAACACTCCTTATCACGGGTTGGCATCTACTTATGTAGATGCCTTTTTTAATTTAAACACTAACAATTATTTATCAACCTAAAGTAGTAAGCATATTAGGACTATTAGGTGAAGATTGACGGTAATAATTACAGTATGCTTAATAAGCGAATTGAAATGTAAGGAGTGAGAAATAAGTGCTAAATATTTTAGTGGTTAATTTTCCAGCAGAGGGACATGTAAATCCTACATTAAGTTTAGTCAAAGCCTATACTGAACGGGGTGATCACGTACATTATATTACGACAGAACAATTTAAAGACAGAATTGAAGATTTGGGAGCTACTGTATATACACATCCAGATTTATTAAAGGAGATTTCTATTGACTCTGAAACTCCAGATGGGCTGAATTCTTTCTTTCGTGTACATGTTCAAACTTCTTTATATATATTAGAAATTACGAAACAATTATGTGAAAACATACATTTTGATTTCGTAATTTATGATATATTTGGCGCTGGAGAGTTAGTAAAGGAATATTTACAAATTCCAGGCATAGTTTCTTCTCCTATATTTTTAATTCCTCCAAAATTTTTGGAGACATTACCTTTTCATCCAAATGCAGAAATAACATTTCAACCCGATGAAATTTCTGAACAGTTACTATATCAAATGGAACATGGATTTGGAGTAAAGCCTAAAAATAATCTTCAATTTATGCATAACAAGGGAGATATTACTCTTGTGTACACAAGTCGTTATTTTCAACCGAATAGTGATTTATTTGGAAGAAATAACATTTTTATTGGGCCGAGTATTTCAAAACGTAAAACAAATGTAGAGTTTCCACTTGAATTGCTTAAAGGTAAAGAAGTTATATATATTTCAATGGGGACACTGCTTGAAGGACTTGAACCATTCTTTAATATGTGCATTGATGCTTTTTCGGATTTTGATGGAATAGTTGTAATGGCAATTGGTGATAGAAATGATCGTTCTGAAATTAAGAAAGCGCCAGACAATTTTATAATTGCTCCATACGTACCTCAATCAGAAGTATTAAGTGAAGCAGGTGTTTTTATTACACATGGCGGTATGAACAGTGTACACGATGCTATTCATTTTAATGTCCCGTTTGTCATCATTCCACATGATAAAGACCAGCCAATGATAGCACAAAGATTAACTGAGCTTGAAGCAGCGCATCGGTTATTGAAAGAGAATGTTAATGTGCAAACGTTAAAAGAAGCGGTAACCGATGTTCTTTCAAATGAAAAGTATAAGCATGGAATACGAAAACTGAAAGATAGTTTTTTAGAATGTGGTGGTTCAAAAGAAGCAATTGCAGTGATTACATCTTTTTTAAATAAATAGTTTAGACAATATAAAAGCATAGAGGCTGTACCTTTATGCTTTTATATAATTATCCTGCAAACTGCACAGCAGTATTTGCATGTAAAAAAGCAGTATCAAAAACAGGAACAGTAAGATCGTTTTGGGAAATGAGCAATGGTATTTCGGTGCAACCTAGTAGTATACCTTCTGCACCATTTTGAATTAATGATTTTGTAATTTGTAATAGCTTTTCTTTTGATGTTTCTGAAATAATTCCTTTACTTAATTCATTTAAAATAACATGATGAATAAAATTTCTTTCCTCTTTATTGGGGATGATTGTCTCAATGTTATAATTCGCTAGTCGTGATTTATAGAAGTCTTGTTCCATCGTTTGTTTCGTACCCAATAATCCGATACGCTTTATATTCTGTTCTACCATTACTTTAGCACTTACATCACCGATATGAAGAAGAGGAATGGATATTGCACTTTCTACTTCTTCAGCAAATAAATGGACCGTATTGGAACACATTAATAAACATTCAGCTCCGGATTTTTCAACCTTCTTTGCAACGGTGACTAATTCGTTTTTCACTTCTTCATATTGGTTATTTTGTAATAAAGTAGTTACTTCACCAAAGTCCATGCTATATAAAACAAGCTTTGCATTTTGATCGTATTGAGAGAGTGTAAGTGTATTAATATGTTTATAGTATAATAATGTAGATTCCCAACTTAGTCCACCAATTAAACCGATTACTTTCATCGTACATTCCTCCCGTAACTATTTTGAATTCATTATTTCACAATTCCGATAAGAATACAATGATTTAAATGTACTATTAAACAAAAAATAAAAATAATTAGAAAAGTATTGAAAATTATTTTTTTTAATGCCATAATACGAATTACAAATTAATACTTATCCAGAGAGGTGGAGGGAACGGCCCTATGAAACCTCAGCAACCCCTATATATATTTATAGGAAGGTGCTAATTCCGCAGAGAACACGATGTGTTTTTTGGAAGATAAGAGGATTCTTGAACGTGAAAGAAAATGACCTCTTATGTAAGAGGTCATTTTTTGTTGTATAGAAAGGGAGTGTCGATGCATAATTCATTTTCAAAATAAATATAGAGTAATAAAAGTTGACTATTAAGAGAGGAGAATTGTAATGAACAAATTATCAACAAAATTAGTAGTGGCAATTGGAATTGGAGCAGCATTATACGGGATATTAGGACTTTGGGGATTTTCTATTGCACCCAATACATTTATTAAACCTGCGTTAGCTATTTTAACCATTTTTGGTGCGTTATTTGGCCCAGTGGCAGGGCTGTTAATAGGACTTATCGGTCATACCGTAACAGATACAATTGCTGGCTGGGGTATTTGGTGGGGCTGGGTTTTTAGTTCAGGCATTATCGGCTTTGCAATGGGGCTTATTCAAAAAAGAGTTGGCTTTAGTGTGAAAAACGGGACATATAATAAAGGAGATATTTCCTATTTAGCTATTACTGGGTTAATTGGTATTGTCATTGCTATTATATTTGCTGGGGCGTTCGATATTATTGTGATGGGAGAACCGTTTGACAAAATTGTTATACAAGTATTAGGTGCAACAATTGCTGATGTTATTGTATTTTTAGTTCTTGGATTGCCAATTACAATAGGGTTAGCTAAATCTAATAAGAAACATACACATTTAAAAATTGAAAAGTAGGGATGTTAACATGCAACCAATTATTTCTTTTGAACAATTCAACTTTCAATATAAGCATGCAGCGCAGCCTACTGTTAAAGACGTTACATTTCATATATATCCTGGGGAAAAAGTGCTGATTGCTGGGCGAAGTGGTTCAGGGAAATCGACATTAGCTCATTGTATGAATGGGCTAATCCCATTTTCTTATGAAGGGACTAGTACTGGTACTATTTTAATTGCCGGAAAAGACCCAAGGAAAGGAAGTATTTTTGAACAGAGTAAACAGGTTGGAACAATTTTGCAAGATCAAGATGCACAATTTATTGGTCTTACAGTAGAGGAAGATGTAGCTATTTATTTAGAAAATGAATGCGTAAATGAAGATGATATGAAAAAGATTGTTTCGGAATCATTAAAAAAGGTAAAGATGCATAATTTTCATAAACAAAGTCCACATGAATTATCAGGAGGACAAAAACAAACGGTTTCTTTAGCAGGTCTGTTAACAACAAATGCTGATATATTATTGTTCGATGAACCGTTAGCAAATTTAGATCCAGTTAGTAGCTTACATACAGTAGAACTTATTAAAGATATACATAAACAATATAATAAAACAATTGTAATAATTGAACATCGAATAGAAGAAATGTTAAACCTAGATTTAGATAAAATCATTTTAATTGATGAAGGAGAAATTGTTGCGATAGGCATACCAGAAAAGATTTTAGCATCAAATATATTACCATCTATCGGATTAAGAGAACCTATGTACATAGAAGGCTTAAAGAGATTGTATTTTGACAGTAATAATGACGTAATATACCCACTTGAAAATCTTCAAAGGGAAAGTGTTAGTGGAGTAATAAATGAGTGGATGGAGAAGCAAACTTTTTGTAAAGATACTCCTACAAAAAAAGAATTATTGAAAGTAGAGAATTTGTCATTCTCATATCCTAATAAACAAAAAGTATTAGACAATGTAAATTTCTCTCTATTTAAAGGGGAAATAGTAGCACTCCTAGGACATAATGGAGCTGGAAAATCAACACTAGCTCATAGTCTTATAGGGATAAACAAAACAAAAAATGATAGGATTTTAATTGATGGAGTAAATATCAATTCTTGGTCTATTCGTAAACGCGGTGAGGTTATATCTTATGTGATGCAAAATCCAAATCATATGATTACACAAGCTACTGTAATGGAAGAAATTTCATTTTCATTAAAATTAAAAAAATTTTCGAAGGAAGAAATTAAGCTTAGAGCAGAGGAAACATTAAAAATTTGTGGCTTGTATCCATTTCGAAATTGGCCAATTCAGGCATTAAGTTATGGGCAAAAAAAGAGATTAACGATTGCATCTGTACTAACAACAAATCCAAAACTTATCATATTAGATGAACCGACAGCGGGACAAGATTATTATCATTATAAACAATTTATGACGTTTATTAGAAAACTAGCTGCAAAGGGAATATCCTTTATTTTTATCACACACGATATGAATCTCGCATTAGAATATGCAGACAGAGCAATAGTTCTAAAGGAAGGAGAAGTTATTGCGAATAATACTGCATCTATTGTATTAGGTCATCCAGAAACGTTAAAAAGAGCGAACTTAAAGGAGAGTTCTTTATTTAAACTCGTTAAATTTAGTGGTATTGCAAATCCTGAAAGGTTTATGGAACTTTATTTTGATGATATTAGGAGGGAGGAAGGTGTATAATACATATTTTCATCGCATGGACGGATCAGTGAAATTGTTATTATTTATTTTTTGTATGACACTTACTTTTTTATTTTTTGATTTTCGCATATTGCTATTTATATTTATGATTGGATGTATCGGACTTCTAGTTGCTAAAATTCCATTTCGTAAAATTTTTATTGTTTTTACTGTTATATTTACATTTAGTTTATTAAATTCTGTTATGATCTTATTTATTACACCAACCCATGGATCTGAATTAACCGGATCATATACTTCATTTGTGTATATTGGATATGCAACAATTACATACGAAACATTATTTTATGCAGCTACACTTTCGTTAAAGTATTTTACGTTATTACCATTTACACTTATTTTTATTTATACGACTGATCCAAGCAAATTTGTGAGTAGCTTAAGTAAATTTCGAATTCATTATAAAATTACTTATGCGATAAATATTGCATTACGTTATATACCTGATATTCAGTCCGAATATAAAGTTATTAAACATGCCCAAGAGGCGAGAGGAGTAGCTTTTGAAAAAGGAGAAGCAAGTTTATGGATCCGCATGCAAAACCGTGTCTTAATTTTCTGGCCTTTAATTATTCATTCTTTAGAGAGAATCGATACAGTTTCAAATGCAATGGATTTAAGAGGATTTGGAAAGAAGGATACACGTACGTGGTTCTATACAAATAAAGCGAAAAGCGGGGATTTCATTGCTTTATTTGTAGGTGTTTTTATTTTAATTGCTGCAGTATATTTAAAGTTACATGTATTTCAAAATTTTTGGTATCCGTTTTAAAGCACTCTCAAATGAGTGCTTTTACTTATTTTTATATAGACATGCTCAAAAAAGGGATATTTACATAATGTATAATACGAACCAGTTAAAATGATCAACTACCTATTAGTTTTCAAACCAAAAGGAGGAGAAAATATGAGTTACGGTGGTTCTTGTGGTTTTGGTGGAGGTTTTGCTTTATTAGTTGTGTTATTTATTTTATTAATTATCGTTGGATGCAGCTGTTGGGGCGGAGGGTACTAATTTTTAATTAGTCTCCACAAATGTAAAACTAAAAAACATAGAAGATACTTATGTATCGAAACAAATAAAAAAGGAGCATAATTGCTCCTTTTTTATTTGTTGTTAGATGCGTTTGTATTACATTTCGGAAATGTAATTGTCAAAGTAGTACCTTTATTCATAACGCTTCGGATTTTCAAATTACCTTGCATCGTTTCAATGATCTTAACAGCAACCATTGTGCCTAAACCTGTACCTTTCGTTTTTGTACTAAAATACGGTTCGCCAAAGCGATTTATTTGCTCTTGTGACATACCAATTCCGCTATCTTCAATTCGTATGATAACTTTATTATTACTAATAGAAGAGGAGATATTTAAAGTGCCACCATTAGGCATTGCTTCAATACCATTTTTTATTAAGTTTAAAAAGCATTGCTGAAAGTGCTGTTTATTACCAACTATTGTTGCATTGGAGAAATCTTTCGTAATATGTACCGTATTCATATTACATAAGGGCACTATCATATTAATAACTCTATTTAACTCTTGTTCGACTGAAATATGATCTAATTTTTCTGGAGCAGGTTTGGCAAATGTTAAATAGTCATCAATAATTTCTTGAGCACGATTTAATTCTTCAAGTATATGGTCAATATATTTGTCTCTCGATTCGGGAGTTAAATTGGATGTTTTCAAAAGTTGTGTAAATCCTTTTACGACAGTTAAAGGGTTTCTTACTTCATGTGATATACTAGCAGCGAGTTGGCTAACAATCTCCATTTTCTCCATTTTAATTAATTTTGATCGCATACATACTGCATCTTTTATAACTTCATTTATATAAACAATAAATAGCATTAGAGTAGTCGGTAATATTATGAAGTAAATAATATACAAATTATTTACTTCAAAATTTGATAAAGTTAAGACAATTACAGTTGTAAATATTGCTAGGAAAAAGGTTAAAAACATGGAAAAAGCTACTTTTATTTTTCTATTATATGTATTAAATTTTGCGGATGCGAATGCTGTAATGATAAACATTATTCCGTAAACAATGACAGTTAGCATATTAAATCCATAAAATAAAAATCTTGTAATTAATAAAATTGTAAACAATATGATACCGACAGGGAATCCACCATAGAGTGTACCAATTATGACTGGGATTTGTCTTAAATCATGAATACAACTCTCATCCATATAGATAGGGTATCTCATACATAGAATAAGTGGGATACTCGAACAAAGAGTAATAAGTAGTGTTTTATATTTCTTTAAATAGCGCCCGCTATCGTATATAAAATAAAAAATAAATATACTAATTAGAATGTAAAGAAGATTATTTAATACGTTTTGATTAATATAAACAAAGTTCATAATATATTTGCCTCGTTATTTTGAATTTCCATTTCATATATATTATACATGATTATAGTAGAAACTTTTTGCTTTTAATAATATAAGTTTATATTTTTTCAGTATTAGCCATGTTTAGCCACTCTTCATAAAATGTTTCAACCGATACATATCGTTCCATTCGGTTTTCATTTACAGCACGATACGCTATTTCATATAAATCCCTACTTGCTTCCCATTTTGTAAAGGAGCGATCTTTTCCACCACCTAAAATTGCGAAAGCCATTGCACCCATATTAAATACATTTGTTCTCGCATCAATCATAGCGTTTAGCTCGAATTCTTCAGGAGACATAAAGCGTGAGGAACCCCATAATCTTCCCATTTTATTTACGTATGGTTTTTTAGAATATAAATCAATATCACAAATTTTCGTTTCATTTGTATTAAAATTATACATAATACTACCATCATAAAAATCTATCGCTACATAGTTTTTCTTTTCGACATATGTATGGAAAGAAAAAATGGAATTTAAGGATTGAACTCGTTTTCTAACAGGTAAATGCTTAAATTTATAAAATGGAGAGTTTGGATTTTTATATTTCTCAGGAGGCGGGAAACTCCAGTGCGAATGAAGACATTCGCCATCAAACCAATCGAAAATTAATACATATCCAGATTGAACTGGAAAATGTTCAATTAGTTTTATAAGCGAGTTATGCTTTAATTCCTCATATAGGGAAACTGAATTTTTTAACCGTTCAATAGCGTCGTTTATTGTTCCTTCGTATGCAATTGTTTGTGCCCCTGCGTATTTAATGAATTTTTTATGGCCATTTTTTTCAACACCAAAACTTATATTACCTGAATCTTGCTGGTCAAAAACTGCAAATACGGTTCCTAATTTCAAGAGCCAATCAAAATTATGATGTTCTTTTAATTGGAATGTTATTTGATTTAACTGAATTTCAACTGGTTTAGCTTCCATAATATACCTCGCATTTATTATAATTAAGTTGTATATTTCAGTATTCGACATATTTTGTAAAAATCCTATGTTAATCACATGAAATTTTATAAATATAATGATGAATACTTATAGGAGTATGAATAAAATGGAACAACAAATCGTTATTAAATCGTATGAAAAAGAGTGGCATGAAGAGTATTTAAAAGAAAAGGAAAAATTTATTTCTTTATTCGGAGGAGATTGTATTGCTATTGAACATATAGGGAGCACATCTGTACAAGGGTTAGGAGCGAAACCTTTAATTGATATGATGATTGGCGTAACAGATTTGCAAATTATCGAAAAGTGGATTGAAGATTTATTAAAAATTGGATATGAGTACGTTCCAAAAGAAACACCTAATTGGCGTTTTTTTAGAAAGGGAAAATGGAGAGCGGGTACTCATCATTTACATGTTTATATTTATAATAGTGACGAATGGAAAAACAATCTTTTATTTCGGGACTTTCTAATAAAGCATGAATGGGCACGTAAAGAATATAGAGAACTAAAAGAGAGACTTGCAGCTACATATCCTTTTGATCGTGTTTCTTATACAAATGCAAAAGCACCGTTTATTCAAAAAATAATAAAGGAAGCTAAACAATTTAAGTGATCTTGAAATTCTCATTTTATTTTAATCTTGTTCTCATGTTCCTTTCTTTTTTATTTGATATTCTGCTGGTTACAGAAACTTTTTAAGAAAGGAGCTTAAATGAAATGGAAAAGCTACTAAAACATAAATCTTTTCATTTATTTGTAAAAATTATAGGCTTTACTATTATTTTTTGTAGTGTAGCATTGTTACTTATTAATGTAATTTACGGCAACGTATTAAATGTGAAAGCGTTAAATAAGAAATTAGGTTCTTTCGGTGAATATGGGACGATTTTAGCTGCATCATTATGGTTTTTACGTCATGTATGGTTATTTTTTAAAAAGAAAAATATAATTGGGGTTAAATTGATAAAAGACTTATATTTGTTCATTAAAAAATTTCACGTATTCATTGGATATACTGTATTAGCTGTATCAATTACTCACGGTGGTTATTTTTTATTAAAAGGAAGTCGACATATACTTATATTTTATAGTGGTATATTCTCCCTTTTCATTTTAATCATACTAGGTGTCATTGGACTTTTCTTACAGAAACATAATAAAAAAACAAACTTGATATTGTATAGAAAAGCACATCAAATTATTGCAATTATATTTGGAGTAGGATTACTGATTCATTTAACTGTATAGGGGGCATTGCTGTTGCAACACATATTAATCATTGAAGATGAAGAAAGTTTAGCTGATTTTTTAGAGTTAGAACTAAAGTATGAAGGATATAAAGTCGATATACAGTTTGATGGGCGGAAGGGTTTAGAAGCTGCACTTGAAACAAATTATGACCTTATTCTACTGGATTTAATGCTACCAGGATTAAATGGAATAGAAGTGTGTCGTAGATTAAGGGCAACTAAAAATACACCAATTATTATGCTAACTGCACGCGATAGTATTATGGATCGCGTGACAGGATTAGATAGCGGAGCCGATGATTATCTTCCGAAACCATTTGCAATTGAAGAGCTGTTGGCACGTATGAGGGTTATATTTAGACGGGAAGAACATATAGAAAACAAGCATGTTTCATCTCTTACGTTCAAAGATTTACAGCTCCAGATTGAATCTCGAACTATTACAAAAGGAAATGAAGAAATCGAACTTACAAATAAAGAATTTGAACTTTTGCTTATGTTTATGAAAAATATTAATAGAGTACTTACCCGTGATGTTTTATTGGATCAAGTATGGGGATATGATGCAATGGTTGAGACGAATATCGTTGATGTATACGTTCGTTATTTACGTAACAAGTTACATAGTGTAGATAAGGAGGAATATATCCAAACGGTCCGCGGTGCTGGATATATAATGAAATGATTAAAAATATTGTGCATCGAATTCGAAATCTACCTATAAAGTGGAAATTAACACTTTGGTCCACTACACTAGTATTTCTTCTATTCATTTTATATAGCGCTTTGCAGTTTATTGTAATTAATAGGTGGACTATAGATTATGAACAGAAACAAATAAATAGGCAAGTGACAGAAATAGCGGCATATTACCAAGATAAAAGTGATACCCTTTCGATTAAAACGTTTGAAAGCAGTAAAGATTTCTTAAATAATATGATTGATAAGCATCAAATGATTCGTGTTATCGGCATTGATGGAAAACCAATTGTTACTGTTTCGCGAGATTTTAATGAGACATGGATAAAGCCAAAACAAGTTTTACAAGATGAATCATTTATAAAAAGACATGTTGAAGATCGCATATTAGTTAAACGTATACCAATTCAAACAAAAGAGTTTACTGGCACGATTGAACTTACGAAAAACTTAGAGGCTTTTGATCATTTATTAAAAATTATTTTAGTGGTAATGATTATTGCCGGAATATGTGGATTAATCCTTAGTTTTTTAGGTGGGGTACTAATCACGAAAAAGCTATTATCAAATATTCAAAATATAACAAATACGATGGAGCGTATTAAGAAAAATGGGCTAAATGAACGGGTTCCAGTACGTGAAAATAATGATGAACTTGCAAAATTATCGTTTCTTTTTAACGAAATGATGGACGAAGTAGAAACTTCTTTTACACAACAGAAACAGTTTGTAGAAGACGCATCTCATGAGTTAAGAACGCCATTAACAATTATTCAAGGGCACTTATCGATGTTAAATCGGTGGGGAAAAAATGATCCGGCAGTTTTAGATAAATCGCTTCAATCTAGTTTAAAAGAAGTCGATCGTTTAAATAAGTTAGTTTTAGAATTGCTAGAACTATCAAGAGCTGAATCAGAACAAATGCATCTAATTGCAGCTGAGCCAGTCCATGTAAATAGTATATTAAAACAAGTTACACAAAACTTTGCTGTACTTCAAACAGAATTTCAATTTGATATGAAATTCGATGGGAAAGCAGCATTTGTCTCAATACCCTCATCTTACTTAGAACAAATTCTTATTATCGTAATGGATAACGCAGTGAAGTATACAAAAGAAGATAATCGATATATTTGTATTGAATCTAGTGTGCAGTCAGGAAAAGTTAACATTCGTATTATAGATCATGGAGCGGGAATACCTGAAGGTGATTTGCCTTTTGTTCTTAACCGTTTTTATCGAGTGGACAAAGCAAGAAGTCGAAAACAAGGTGGAAACGGTCTAGGTTTGTCTATCGCAAAACGACTTGTAGAGAAATACAACGGAACTATTCGAATAGAGAGTAAAGAAGGTGAAGGAACAATCGTTACGATTATACTGCCTACCGTTTCACTTTAATACATTGAAAAGAAGGGATGTTTTTACATTCCTTCTTTTTTATAGTCAAATTACTTTGTTTATTTCGAACTTTCTAGTACATTAGAATTATTAAGGGGGAATAAAAATGAAAGCTATCGTACAACAATATAAAGCAGGATTTGAAGGGGTAGAATATAAAGTATTACCTGAGAGAAATCCTAGCGCTGGAGAAGTGAAAGTAAAATTAAAATCAGCAGGATTAAATCATCGAGATTTATTTATAATGAATAATAGAAAAGAAATGCAAGTACCATTAGTTCTAGGATCAGATGGTGCAGGTATTATTACGGAAATTGGAGAAGGTGTTTCAAGGACTTTATTGCAAAATGAGGTTATAATTAATCCTAGTATTGGATGGGATCATATTGCTGAAATACCCGAGTTACCAGAAGTGTTAGGTGGGCCGAAAGATGGAACGTTTGCTGAATATGTGATAGTGCCCGCTGAAAATGTAGTGGCAAAACCGTCATATCTTACATGGGAAGAGTCTGGTGTTTTATCTTTATCGGCACTAACTGCATATAGAGCGCTTTTCACAAAGGGTAGATTAAAGCGTGGCGAACATGTTTTAATTCCGGGGATAGGCGGCGGTGTAGCGACGTTTGCTATGTTATTTGCAAAAGCAATTGGCACAAAAGTAAGTGTTACTTCAAGGGTAGAGAACAAAAGGAAGCTTGCCGAAACATATGGCGCAGACTTTTCCTTTAATAGTTCTGGAAATTGGGAAGAGAGTTTGTGCGGAGAAAAAGTAGATTTAATAATTGATAGTATAGGGCCAGCAACATTCTTAAAATATTTTGATGTATTAAAACAAAATGGGAGAATTGTTAATTTTGGTGCAAGCTCAGGAGATAACATTGAATTGCCTTTACGAGCGTTATTCTATAATCAAATTGATATTATGGGGACATCTATGGGGAGCCGTGAAGAATTTAATGAGATGATTAAGTTTATAGAGAAATATAAGATTAAACCAATTATGGATAAAGTGTATTCGTTGGAAGAAGCGACTCAAGCGTTAAGACGTATGGAACAAGGCGAACAATTCGGTAATATTGCACTTCGTATGTATTAAAAATATGATTTTGCAACAAGTATATTTAAGTAACTATGTTATGTATTCTACACATAAAAAGCATATGATTCATATTGTTTTAAAGGTTTTTCAGCTTTATACATAATTGGCCGTTATAATTAGTCTTAATATTGTCAAATAAGTGATAGTAAAATGAGAATTTGATGAGAAAAGTTTCAGCCCATTTTCATATTGATGTTATATACTGTGTAGATCAAGAAAGCTTTTATGCAAGGAGAGAGTATTATGAATTACACAGTATTTCAATGGTTTAATAATTTTGCTGGATCGTCCAAACTATTAGATTCGCTAATGATCGCTATTACAAATAGTGCTGCATATGTAGCGATTTTATTTATGCTTATCTTATGGTTTAATAATGGAAAGAAAGTTAATGCAATAAAAAAACAATACACAGTGTTATATACGACACTTTCAGTCATTATCGCATTACTAGTAAATGTTGTGATACATGCGGTATATTACCATCCACGTCCGTTTGTATCACATGATGTACATCAATTAGTGCCACATGCAGCAGACTCATCATTTGTTAGTGATCATTCAGTACTTGTATTTTCTATTGCATTTGTATTTTTGCTTAGAGGAGAAAAACTTAAATATGTCGCTCTTATTTGGGCAGTATTAGTCGGTGTTTCACGTATGTACGTAGGTGTTCATTATCCTTTAGATATACTGGGTGCTGCTTTCTTAACATTTATCACAAGTGGCTTAGTAGTGCAAAGTACACGTACGTTTGAGCCGATAGCGAAATTTGTATTTAAAACGTACGCGTTGGTAGCGAAACGTATTCCTTTTTTAGCGAAATATAATCATTTAGCTTAATTTTATAAATAACTATTTGTAGGTTTGTTTGAAAGTTCTCCTTTGGAAATCCAGAGGGGAACTTTTTATTGTGCACAAGATAAGGGCCATATGTATTAAAAGAGTGACAAAATAATACTGAGTTAGCATTAAAAGTCTTTATGAAATTTGTAATTTATAATAAATCAACCATCTCATGACGGAATATTCGTAAATTTCACACACCGTAATATAAATAGATAAAAAAATAGAAACAGAAACAATAACTACTTTCAGACTGTTTTAAAGGAATTGAAAGGAAATGTTCGAAACATATAGTAGTGAAAGTAAAAACTACATATTTTGTAGCACATCTTTGTAGTAATTCATGGTGAAAGAAAGGAGCGAAATATGCATAAACTTCAAACGAATAAAGGCGCGCGGTATTTTATGATTGCTTTTATTGTTTTGTTTCTTATTATGCTTTTGCGTTTTTTCTATATTCAAGCAGTAGGAGTCGTGCATAATGTGGATGTAAAGGATTTAGCAAATGAACAACATAATAAAAATGGTGTTTTGGAAGCGAATCGTGGCACGATTTATGATCAAACTGGAAAAGTGCTCGTTCAAGATTCAACAACGTATCGTGTTGTTGTGAATTTGAAAGGTAATGACAAAGTGAAGAATAAAGATGAAACTGCAGAGCAATTAGCTACTGTGCTTGAAATTGATAAAGAGGACGTATTAAAAAATTTCCATGAGGGGCGTACGCAAGTTGAAATCGGAAAAGTTGGCCGGAATTTGTCTAGGGAAAAGAAAGAACAAATTAAAAAATTGAAAATCCCGGGTGTTTCTTTTATGCCTGAGAAAGCAAGAGTGTATCCAAATGAAGATTTTGCATCTTATATACTTGGTTTTGCTAGACCAGACGATAAAGGAAATACAGAAGGGAAGTTTGGACTTGAAAAAAGTTTAGATAAATATTTGCGCTCGATAAATGGGAATATAGAATATGTGGGAGCACGAGGAGGTATCCCGCTTACAAATGATATAGGAAAAATAGAACCCGCTAAACATGGAAATAACGTATATCTTACGCTTGATAAACAAATTAATAGTTTTTTAGAAGAAGCGATGAATAAGGCGCAAGAGCACTATGATCCTTCTATGTTAGTAGGTATTATAGCGGATCCAAAGACTGGGAAAGTTTTAGCTATGTCTAGTAAACCTAGTTTTAACCCTAATAAAGGGGATATTGAATACTTTTTAAATGATCCAATCGCAAATGCATATGAACCAGGTTCAACGATGAAAGTATTTACGTTAGCTGCTGCAATCAATGAAGGTGTATATAACGGGAAAGAATATTTTCAATCCGGCAAGTATTCAGTAGGTTCAGCGGATATAAAAGATCATAATGGTGGGTTTGGATGGGGATCTATAACATTTGATGAAGGTTTTGAAAGGTCATCAAACGTAGCTTTTTCTATTTTAGAAGATCAGTTATTAAAACCAAATAAATTTAAGCAATATATGAATAAATTTGGTTTTAACCAAAAAACGGGAATAGATTTACCTGGTGAAAGTAAAAATACTTTACTATTAAATACACAAATTCAACAAGTAACAACTTCTTTCGGACAAGGTTCTACAGTAACTCCAATTCAATTAATCCAAGCTGCTACGGCTATAGCAAATGACGGGAAAATGATGCAACCATATATTGTTGACAAAGTTGTAAATCCAACAAACAAGCAAGTTATTATGGAAAATCAACCGAAAGAAGTTGGCAATCCGATAAAAAAAGAGACTGCGGACAAGGTAAGAGACTTAATGGAGCGTGTTATTACGTCTTCAAAAGGTACAGGTACAATGTATAAAGTCGATGGTTACCCAATAGGAGGCAAGACAGGAACAGCCCAAATTCCGAATCCTGAAAATGGACGATATATGGAAGGAAAAGAAAATTATATTTTTTCATTTTTAGGTATGGCTCCAATTGATGACCCAGAGTTAATTATATATTTAGCTATTAAGCAGCCAAAGTTAAAGGGAGATGAATATGGAGCCCAGCCACTCGCTGAAATATTTAAACCAGTTGTGAAAAATAGTCTTGAATATTTAAAGGTGAAACCATATACAGAACAACAAATGGCCGATGCAACGAAAAAATCCCAATTAAAAGTGCAAAACTATGTGAATCAATCAATAGATACGGTAGAGAATAATGTGAAAAAAGAGAAACTCCAACCGATAATTTTAGGAGAAGGAAAAATAAAAAAACAATATCCGCAGTCTGGTGAAGTAATGAGTGAAGGTGATCGTATATTTTTATTAGGAAACAACGCAACAATGCCCAATTTACAAGGTTGGTCAATGCGTGATGTTATGTATTTTTCTAAACTATTAAAATTAGATTTAAAAACTTCAGGTACGGGATATGTAACAAATCAAAGTATTGAAAAAGGACAAGCTATACAAGAAGGCGATGCATTAGAACTAAAATTAGAACCACCGTTACAACCGTTAGCAGAGGCAAATACAAATTAATTCAAGCAATGTGAAGGGTCTATATACAATAGGCTCTTTTTTTATAGAGTTTAGTAATTTCACGCACCGTAATTTTTATAAAAAGTAATAAATAAGAAACTTAACAGTTACTAAAACAAAAAAACTTACATATATTGAAATTAGAACGATTGTTCAATTTTTTTGTATTAAACGACGGAAGGAGTCTACATTGAATAAAAGACGATACGATAGCGATTTAGCCAAAGAAATAATAGCAGAGAAGGCGACAGAATTATTTTCCTTAAAAGGATATACAAGAACTTCAATTGATAACATTGCAAAAGCCTCTGGTTATAGTAAAGGACATATATATTACCATTATAAAAATAAAGAAGAATTATTTGTTTATTTAGCTAAAGACAGTATGAGAAATTGGCACAATAAATGGGAAATAGCAGAAAAACAGTATACAAACGCTACTGGGAAATTATATGGGATAGCTAAATTTGTACTTTATAATTACAAAACGCCATTATTAAGAGCAGGACAAGAACTTGCTTCTGATCCGAGCGCGAATCCTTCTACAATTCAACAACTCTATGGTTTAGCTGTTATCCCTTTAAAAACATATCAAAACATTTTGGATGAAGGTATACAAAGTGGTGAATTTTATATAGAAAATGTTGAGGATTCAAGTCTTTTATTAGGTTCATGGCTAGGTGGATTATGTCAATTCATTCATTCATTTGAAACAGAGAAATTAGAAGTTTTATTTAATGAAGCCATTACGATTTTTTTACTCTCTATTTCAAACAAACATGCGTAGCATTACAAGCGAATTAGAACGATTGTTCAAATCTTTACACTAGTCCGTTTTCATTATATGTATTAACAACAGGAGGTTTTTTATATGGATGAACAAAGAGTCGCGATTGTAACTGGCGGAGCTTCTGGTATCGGTAAAGCTTTAGCTATTCAATTAGCAAATAAAGATATATTTGTAATTATCGCAGATATTAATGAAACAAGTGGTCAAGAGCTTGTGAATAATATAAAAAATAATAATCAACTAGCTAGGTTCGAATATTTAGATGTTACTAACGCTGGATCCGTAGAGGAACTTATTATAAAAATAGTTAATGAGTTTGGTAGAATTGATTATATGTTTAATAATGCAGGAATTGCTATGTATGGAGAAGTATTCGATATGTCTTTAGATAATTGGAAACATATTATTGAAATAAACTTATTAGGAGTAATTTACGGGACACAATTGGCTTACCAATTCATGAAAAAACAAGGATTTGGTCATATCATTAATACTGCGTCTGCAACAGGTTTAGGACCTGCTCCACTTTGTACCGCGTACGCAACAACAAAACATGCTATCGTCGGTTTAACCACTTCATTACATTATGAGGCAGAAGAATATGGTGTAAATGTAAGTGTACTTTGTCCAACTTTTGTAGATACACCCATATTTGAAAAATCAATTGCAATTAATATGAATAAGGACCAAATTATAAAACAACTAAAAACAAATAAGCCGATTTCAGCAGACAAGTTTGCTGAAATTGCACTGAAAGCTATTCATAAAAATAAATTAGTTATATGTCCAATGCCGTTAAAAAAAACAATGGATGTATTCTTCACTTTATTTCCTTATCTTCATAAAAAGCTAATGCGTTTCGTATGCCGAATTGGTCGAAAAGCAAAAATGACCCAACTATAAATATCTGATTATTTTTTATTTACAGTTAAAATAAATTGTGATAATATGGAAAAATCAAATGCAGTGAAGAGAAGAGTAAATAAGATGAATTTTTCACAGAGAGCTCCATTTAGCTGAAAAGGAGTAAAAATTCTTTATTGAACCAAGCCTCTGAGCAGCGCATCGGAATCTATTAATAGAGGGTGGTGTGACGGGAGCTCCCGTTATAGAGCTATGGTATAAGCATGAATCAAAATGCAGTACCTGATAAGGTTAATATGGTGACATATTAACAAACTAGGGTGGCACCGCGATGATAAATCTCGTCCCTAAGACTAAAGTCTTGGGGGTGGGATTTTTTTATTGGTTAAAAATAATTTGGAAAGCGGGGCCGAAAATGAAAAACTTACTTAACGATTGGAAATATCCTTTATTATTACTGTCCGGAGTTGGTATTGCAAATTTAGGGGCATGGATTTACTTAATAGCACTAAACGTACTTGTCTATAATATGGGTGGCTCAGCCCTAGCTGTTGCTACTTTATATGTAATTAAACCATTAGCCGCTTTATTAACAAACGCTTGGTCAGGGAGTATGATTGATCGTTTAAATAAACGAAAATTAATGATTCACCTCGATATATATCGTGCGGTATTTATCGCTATTTTACCTTTACTTCCATCACTTTGGATGGTTTATGTATTCGTATTCTTTATTAGTATGGCTAATGCAATTTACGAGCCAACTGCTATGACATATATGACTAAATTAATTCCAGTTGAGAAAAGACAACGTTTCAACTCATTGCGTAGTTTAATAGGATCTGGTGCATTTTTAATTGGTCCAGCGATAGCGGGAGTATTGTTAATAGCAAGTACACCAGAATTTGCAATATATATAAATGCTATAGCGTTTCTCTTATCAGGAGTAATTACATTGCTATTACCTAATCTTGATAAAAAATCCGATATGCATACATCAAATGACAAGTTATCTTTAGCTGTACTAAAAAAAGATTGGAACATCGTTTTAAATTTTAGTAAAAAATCTTTGTATATCGTTTTTGTGTACTTCTTATTTCAAGGGATGATGGTTTTAGCTACCGCAAATGATTCGCTTGAATTGTCATTTGCTAAAGAAATTCTATTGTTAACAGATAGTGAATATGGATTTTTAGTTAGTGCCGGCGGGGCTGGAATTATTTTAGGAGCTATAACAAATACAATTTTATCTAAAAAATTAGCGCCTTCATTTTTAATTGGAATAGGATCATTATTCATTGCAATTGGTTATTTAATTTATGCTTTTTCAAATGGGTTCGTAATGGCTGCTATCGGATTTCTTATTTTATCTTTCTCTATGGCATATGCAAATACAGGATATTATACCTTTTATCAAAACAATGTTCCCGTTCACATAATGGGACGGATTGGAAGTATATATGGACTAGTAATTGCCGGCATAACCATTTTGATTACGATTCTATTCGGAGTTGCAACTCAATTTATTTCTATACAACTTGTAGTTATTGTAGGATCATTGGTAATGTTACTTATAACTATTATATTGTGTGTATTTACTTTATTACCTTCAAAATCCAAGGTATATCATGCTGAATCATTAGATTCCAAATAATTTTTTCTTCCATTTTTCAATTAGTATACATCACTAGAGGATTCTTCCATCTATATATTGAATAATAATTAGGTGGAAGAATCTCTTCTGTATATGACGGTGACAAGTATGATTAATACAAAGGATGTAGCACAGGAAATTATTATATCTAGATTTAGATTGTTCAATTGATTATATGTCTAAAGCAACGAAGTAGGAGTTAAAAAATTAATAAAAATATAGAGGGAGCTTTTAGATTACATGGATATTAAGATTAGAGCATATAAAAAATCTGATGAAACCGGTTGGGTACGTTGCCGTGTGTTATCTTTTTTAGATACAGCATATTACGATAACGTATTTAGAGAGAAAGAAAAATATGAAAATCCTGCAATTGAATTAGTAGCTGTATACGAAAATCAAATTGTGGGTTTAATAGATATTGAATATGAATTAGAAGAACGTACGGTATGTTCAAGAGGGACAGGTCTTGGCGGCATGATTTGGCATATTGCAGTTCATCCGGATTTCCGTAGAATGAAAATTGGTAATCAACTATTAAATGAGGCAGAAAAGTTAGCGAAAGAATTTAACCTAAATCGCCTGGAAGCATGGACTAGGGACAACCTATGGGTACATGGATGGTATGAAAAGAACGGATTTGTAAACGTAGATTCGTATTTACACGTATATAGCGATCATACAGACGAGATAAAAGGCGTAATGAAAAGTAATATTGATCAGTTATATCCGGTTCAAACATTTGCTCATTATACAGGTGAAAATAAAGAAGACATAAGAAAACAATTTAAACGAGTTCATGATTGTTTTTGTTTTGAAAAACATTTTAGTTGACTAGAAAACCTTTATTTTATAAATAAAGGTACTAAAGACGTACGGGTAAAAAGTACGTCTTTTTATTTTTAAAAATAATGCTTCAGACTGATGGGAAATCAAATTCCACATCATACAATTAAAAGTAGCTATCGTATTTCAATTATGAAATGAAAAGAAGAGAATATAATTTTTAAAGGCAAACAACTATATAGGAGGACTTTAAATGGATATTGTACTTGTTATTCTTATTATTGTTTTGCTGCAAGGGAAAGAGCGAAAAGTCAAAAAAATCGCATTTGGCTTGTTCCAGTTTTGTTGGGCTTTGTAACAATCCAGTCCATTATTCATATGGGACAAATAACTTTGCTGCAAGGACTACTATTTGTTGCAACGCTTGGAATTGGCTTAGGTCTTGGAATTATACGGGGAAAAGTTTTAACATTTCGATTAGATAGTGAAACGGGTCATGTATTACGAAAAGGAAATTGGTTAAGCACAATGATTCTTCTTGTTATTTTAGGTGCGAAAATTGTAATTAAGCAAAGTATGTTTTCAGGTAGTACACATTCCACATTAATGGTTGTAACGAATGCCTTTTTATGTATCACATTAGGTACGGTAATAAGTAGACGATATTATATTTGGAAAAAATATAATGAGTTAATACAAAAAGTGTAAATACATTTATCCCTTGTTTAACAATGCTGTGAACGGTAATACTAAATAACATTGAACTTTTATAACAAGGGATGATCATATGATATTCATTTACACTGATTTCGGCGGAACACATTCAACTGCACTCGCTGCAGCTTATCATTTGAATAAATTGCCAACTGACCGTAAGTTAACGAAAGAAGAAATATTAAATGTAGATTACTTTAATAAATTGAAAACCGAAGATATGGGGAAAATTATTTTTCATGGAATAGATGAAAATGGTAATCCTGTATATACAATTGGGTGCGGGGCATCTAAAGTCGTTGTACCTGCGATGAAGCATTTAGGAGAAATTTTGCAAAAACATTATCAAAGTCATGAAAAGATCGTTTTTTCTAATACATCACCAACTGTACCTTTACCAATGACTTTTGGCGGTCTGTTTTCTAGAAGATTTCATATTGACTTTATTGGTGTACCACTACTCGTATGGGGTGCAAAACTTAGCTGTGATAACATACAAAGACTTGTTAGTTATACGAAAGAAGCAGGTCGCTTGACGAATGATTATGTTGTGATTTTAGATAATGAAACTTTTAAATAATGTATGAGAAAAAGAAAATCGAGCAAATTTCTTGATTTTCTTTTTAATTTGTGAAAAAGACAAGAAATATTCACATTTATCATCTATCTACTATAGCCAAAACAATAAAGTCCTGTTACTATTACAGGGATATTCTCTTTTCATAACATAAATATATAGAAAAATTAGAAAAGAGGAATTGAATTAAGGGAGGAACAACATGAAGCGTGTTGCTTGGATTACTGATAGTACAACTGCGAGTTTTACAACAGAAGGAGATAACTTTGTTATCCCAATTGAAGTTATTATTGATGGTGTGTCGTATAAAGATTGTGAAGAAGGTGTGCGTGAGCGCGTTTATAATGCTTTAAACGAAGGTAAAACTGTCACTACATCACAACCTAACATAGGGGAAATGGTAGAGTTATTTTCGAAATGCAAAGAAGAATATGAAGAGGGATTTGCAGTTGCTATTAGCGGAAAAGTAAGTGGAACCTATCAAAACATGAAGTTAGCTGCAGAAATGGCAGGTTTCCCATTAACGGTATTAGATAGCGAAACAACAAGTTATCCAATGGATGAACTAATTAGAAAAGCGAAATCGTTATACAATGATGGTATGACTTTACAAGATATACACAAAACATTAGTAGATGAAAAAAGAAGACCTTTCCACGTATTCCCGAAAAGTTTAAAGGGTCTTTACGCAAGTGGACGTGTAAAGGGAGTTCAATTTTTACTTGGAAGTTTATTAAGTGTTAACTTAATATTAGAAGTAAAAGGTGGCGAGCTTTTACTTGAAAAGAAAGTTCGCAAAATCCAAAAATGTCGAGAATACATTAAAAATGAACTTGAAAAAGAATTACCAAAAGTACTTCACATGTTCCATGCTAACGATAAACCTGGAGCTGAAGAATGGATTGCAGATATTAGACAAGCATTCCCGGAAATGGATTTCAAACTATATCCATTACCAATTTCATTTGCGGTACATGCAGGTGAAGGTACAATAGCAATTAGTTATTAAGAAGAAAACCCGTGAATGATTCGCGGGTTTTTTATTTAATTAAATTGGAATCGGAGGCATATTACGTCGGCATTAATCAAAAAAGCTCATTTTATCGTTTTGGAGAGCAACCACAATTCCTTGACTTGATTTGAAATTAAAAATATAAACCTTTTCCTACTGGCTGAACAGTTTCTAATACAATATCAACCATTTCTTCATTAAGCAGGGTCCTTATAATCCAAGCTGAGAGTTCTTGAGCAGCGAAACAACCTGCAGCAGTCGATATATTTCCTTCGTTTACGAAACTTTTTTCAATAACCTCTACGCCAAATTCTTTAAGCTGTTCTACTGCGGATGGATATGTAGTTGCTTTTTTGCCAGTGAGCAATTTTTTAGCTCCTAATAGTAGTGAACCAGAACACATAGATCCTATTAATTGTCTTTGAGGATCTACATGAATGCTATTAATATATTCTTGGTTTTTATATAAATCTTGCACACCTTTACCGCTTGCAAATATTACAGCGTCAGCAGAAGGAAGATCAGATATACTTGCTGTCATGGGAATACGTAAGCCAGACATGGATATATGAGTTTTTTCCGTTCCTAAAAGCTGGACATCCCAATCAGAAATACCGCCAACTAAACGTACACGATTTAATAAATCCCATGGTAGGAAAACATCAATATCAGTAAAGTTATCGAAACAGACTATTGCAATTTTCATTTTCTAATCCTCCATTACTGTTATTAACAGTGCCAATTTAATCTTCTAATAAAAAAATGTTTTAACAACTCATTCTAACTCCATATATACGTCCCTTTGTTTACAATATAAACTTCTCCTTTTTATGTTCTATATCAAGTTATAAATCCCTGTATATTACACGTATATGAAGGAGGTGTAGTGATTTTTTAACTTCTCTAAATATAAAAAGATATAAAATTTTTTTCTTGGGTTCTATCAATTTTTTTGTACAAAACCAAAATCTGTAGCAATAACTCGTAAGGTATTGTGGATGAGGATTTTTAATATTCTCAAGGAAATAGGTGTAATTTATCACACATACCAATAGAAATAAAAAAGTCATCCTTTCTTATAAATCCACAGATAGAAACACGTTTTTAGGGGGCATTGTATCATTAGCTTACTAATCTATATATAATATGATTTTTATAATTTCCGTAAAATAATTTTGACGTATTTATTTTTTCAATATAGAATAATATTCATCCATCCAAATTTAACCAATATTATACAAAAGATATATCTTTTTAGTTTTAAGGGAAAGGTTAATATGAAAGTAAAGAAACTAGTTACGCTTGCAGTACCATTTATCCCACTTTAATGGGCAGTAAGACCCCCACCTCAAAATTCAGAGAAAGCAAAGAAGTTAGGCGGGGGATCAACTGCCCATTAAAGTCCGATTGGTTCAACTTTATGTAGTAAAGCTCTATAAAGAGGGAGATGGGACTGTAAATTACATTTGTGAAATTACAAATGTGTCTAGGTCCTCATTATATTAGAAAGCTATCGGAAAGGAACAGTTAATGAGTTATACCCAAAATCAGAAATATATAATAGAAAATAAATTTCATATAGGGGTGGAATTATATGCCTAAAATTGACAATATGCTAGCAATTCTATGGATGCTTCGTTCAGGTAAAAAAATTACTGCGAAACAAATTTCAGAAAAGTTAGAGATAAATATAAGGACTGTGTATCGTTATATTGATACAATTTCAACTAGTGGCGTACCTATAATTTCAGAACCAGGACATAACGGCGGATACACTTTATTGAACAATTTTATTGAGGCTCCTCTTTTTTTTGATTTTGAGGAGCAAACTTCACTATTTCATGCTGCTGTTTTTGCAGAAGAAGCCGGATATTATGGGGGTGAAGCATTAAATAGGGCCATTTCAAAACTAAGTAAATACTCAAATCAAGAGCAGGAAACAAAAATAAACCAACATTTAACTAGTCTTGAAGTAATAAGCCGATTAACTTCACTCTCTATAGAAACTTTTTTGAAGGAGTTGGAGCAGGCTGTAGCTGACGGGTACTCAATAAAAATTCTTTACCATAAAAGTGGCGAAAAGCAATTAAATTATAGATTGGTCAATCCATACAGAATTATCTATTGGAATAATAAGTGGTATGTGATTGGATTGTGTCATCTTAGGAATGATATCCGTAGTTTTAGAGTAGATCGAATTGAAAGTCTAACGCTGACTGAAAATAAGTTTAACCAGCCAGAAAATTTTTCAGCAAGTGACTTTTTTATAAAAAGTCTTCTTCCAACTATAGAAGATAAGGAAAGTATTATTTCTTTGGTTATTAATGGGGATAAAAGTGTATTAGCTGATATTTGCCAACATTGGTTTTTAGGACATTATTTACAAGAACGAACTTCAAATCAAGCAGTTTTTCTTCTTGAAAAAGATATGATACATAAATATGTACCTTATTTACTTTTACCGTACAATAAATCTATTAAAGTTATCGAGCCAATAAGTCTTAAAAATAGACTTATTGAAGTTCTGTCGGAATTAATAAAATTTCATCAAGTATGATAACTTCCCTGACGTTAACTGTCAGGGAAGTTATATTATAATAGCTGTATAAATTGTGATTGGAGTGTTATTGGATG
The DNA here is from genome assembly GCF_022663555.1 of Bacillus cereus group sp. BfR-BA-01381. Lineage (NCBI taxonomy): Bacteria > Bacillati > Bacillota > Bacilli > Caryophanales > Bacillaceae > Bacillus > Bacillus cereus group sp. BfR-BA-01381. Next base: position 56,329 of record NZ_JAKUFR010000007.1, on the reverse strand, counting down.
CAAACAAAAAAAGCTTTTCTATATGTATTTAATACAATGTCAGACTGGGAATATGGATATTTAATTGCTGAACTAAACTCAGGAAGATATTTTAAAAAAGATTTAGCACCTTTAAAAGTAATTACAGTAGGAGCTAATAAAGAAATGATTACTACTATGGGAGGACTGAGCATAAAACCAGATATTTCCCTTGATGAATGTACTTTTGAGAGTAAAGATCTTTTAATTTTACCAGGAGGGACTACTTGGAGTGAAGAAATTCATCAACCTATCTTGGAAAGAATCGACCAAGCTTTAAAGCTTGGCACTATTGTTGCTGCAATTTGTGGTGCAACTGATGCCCTCGCGAATATGGGATACTTGGATACTAGAAAACATACAAGTAATAACTTAGAATATACTAAAATGGTATGCCCTAACTATAAAGGAGAAAAGTTCTATGAGTTGGAATCTGCAGTATCTGATGAGAATTTAGTTACTGCGTCAGGAATAGCTCCTCTGGAATTTGCAATGGAGGTACTGAAAAAAATAGATGTATTTACACCAGATGCAATACATTCATGGTATAACCTAAATAAGACTCATAAACCTGAATACTTCTTCCAGTTAATGAATTCAATAAATAAATAAATAAATAAATGAATGAATGAAATAACTAAAAAGCTCAATTTCTCTATTTTGACTTGCAGAGAAGTTGGGCTTTTTAATGCGGAATTCCCTTATCGTTGTAAATCCGCATTTCTCTGACGCTCCCCCTATGTAAGCTTCTACGGTAATCCTACTCCAATTTCAATAAACCAATGCTATACTGTCCGTTTATAGGTACATTTCATTAAGTAGAAAGTAATAAATCTATTGAGGTTTAATAATTTTGATACTCATAATTTGACATGCACAAAACCAAAAATTGCATGTTACATTATTAGGCGCAACAATATAAATAATACCATTTGTTCATTTCATAAATAATGTTAATAAAAAAGGTGAAAGGATTTTTAAAGCTAAAAATAGAAATCTATATAAGAGAATATTTCGATGGTAGGGATATTATGAAAATCGGTAAGTTTGGAGAAGTAAATAACTTAAGTATTGATACAATTAGACATTATATGGATCTTAGTCTCATTATTCCTGAAAAAAAGGGAGGGCACTATTTTTTTGATGAGTATTGTCAAACAGATTTAGAACTCATTTTACATTACAAAGATTTAGGATTTAGTTTGAATGAAATTAAAGAACTATTTTTTTATAAAAATTTAGCGAAATCTATGAATTACGAAAAAGATACCTTTTACCAATCTTTATTTAAACTGAAATTTGACAAGATGGAACAGGAAATAGAACTTTTGAAGAAGAAACGGGACAAATTAAAGGAAGTGTTACATGATTTATTATTAACAAACGAAACTTCTAATTCAATTATAGGGATAGATTTAAGTGTACTACATTTACTTACATGTTCTAAGTGTAGCGAAAAATTAATTCTTCAAGATGGAATTATTACTAACAATCAAATTACTGAGGGGAAGTTAATTTGTGATTGTGGTGAAGAATATATTATTACTTCAGGAATTATAACTGCGGGTAAATTATTTAAAGCAAATGAGCTGACGTCACTTGATGATACTATTTCGGATTATATTCATGAAACGGATACTGCTTTTTTAGAAAATATACAGAAGGGAGGAGAATGGGCGAAAAAGAAACTAATGCAGCTAGATTTAAATAATAAGATACTACTTGATTTAGGATCCGGCCTCGGATTCTTTTTACGGAATAGTTATGAAGAACTACCGGAAGATTGTTTATATATTGCTGTTGATCGAGATTTGAATAAACTTTTATTTTTAAAAGATGTAATTGAAAAAAGAAATCCTAAAAGAAACATTTTATTTATCTGTGCTGATTTTTTAAATATCCCTATTCAAAAAGATTCTGTTGATATTGTAATTGATCAGTCTGGTACAAGTAATTATAGTTTTGAACATGAGGCTTTTTTATTACACGAATTAAATTCGCTTTTTAAACACGATTGTTATTTATTAAGCTCATTTATTTTATTTAATAAATTCAGTATAAATAGCCAAATTACAACTAGATTTCGAGAGAATTTTAAACTTTCAAAAGTAATGAAAGAAATTCATAATCTAAGGTTTCAATCCATTGATGAACGAACGTCAAATTATTTGGAACGGGGCGGAAAATACGAGGATTTCTTTGTTCAAGGAGAAGAAATTTATACATATTCATTTTTCGGAAAAAGATGGGGTTAACCCCATCTTTTATTTATTTTCCCTTCAAACTTTTCAAATCGTACATATTGCGATTGGGTTGACCCGAGAACTTACAATGTACGTAACACAAAATTAGGCAGGGGGAAAAGTTATGGCAAGTTTACGATTACATATGGAAAATAAAAAAAGAAACCTGGAACTAAGAAATGTTTTTTTATATTCAATCGCAAAAACAGTATCACTATTCGGTAGCTCTATTTATAGTTTTGCATTAGGATTGTATGTTTTACAAATAACCGGATCAGCGTTAAATTTCGCGATTACGCTCATATTAGGAACAATTCCAATGATTGTTATGAATCCATTTGCCGGTGTAATTGCTGATAAGGTTGATAAAAAGAAACTCATCGTTTGTATGGATTTACTAAGTGGCTGCTTATTAATAGCTGTATATATATTAAGTAGCCATTATGGATTAAACTTATTTATTATTTATACTACAACCTTTCTTATGACAGTATTTACAACATTTTTTGGAATAGGGTTAGAGGCTGCAAAACCAAATATCGTCTCTAAAGAGAGACTAATGAGTCTTAACTCTATAAGTAAAATTATCGACTCTATATCTTTAATTCTAGGACCTATGTTAGGAGGCATTGTTTTTGCAGTCTTTGATATGAAAACTTTTATAATTATTAATGGTATTTCATTTATCCTTTCGGCTATATCCATATTGTTTATAAACTTTAAATTATGTGAGCAATACATAAATGAGGAATGTTCAATTAGAGAAATTAAATTTATTAAAGATATAAAGGAGGGATACTCTTACTTAATGGAGCGGGAAAGCTTAAAAAATACGTTTTGTATTTTAATTTCACTTAATTTCTTCTTAGGGTTTGCTGTAACTGTTCCATTGCCCTACATTATTAATACAGTTCTCAATCTTAGCTCTAAACAATTTGGTATGATTCAAGGGACTTTTCCAGTAGGGATGATAATTGGTGCAATGGTAGTAAAAAAGATAACTGATCGTTTTTCTTACTCCTATCTTTTGAAAAAGCTAAGTTCTATGTTGTCAGTTATTATGATTATTTCAGGGATTCCAGTTTTATTCAAAAGCTTCGAAGTGAATGATTTTGTATTCGTTATTACGTATTGCGTTATTATGTTCTTTTTAGGGCTAATGATAGCATTAATTGATATCCCTTTAATTTATTTTATGCAAAGAGAGATTCCAGATGAATATAGGGGCAGAGTGCTTAGTATTGGATTAAGCATAGGTAAAATGATGCAGCCGATAGCACTGGCATTATCAGGTCTATTATTAAATCATATTCCAGCCTACACGCTTCCAATTGGAGGAGGGATCGTATTTCTTATTTTGAATCAGGCTTACTCAAATAAATTGAATTTAGAAATTCATTCAAAAGGGTATAGTGTTGAACGTAATTAAATAATATCGAAAAAGCGCAGGATGATAATCCTGCGCTTGTCTATCGTAATTCAGCTGTTTTTCTAATAACAATCTTATCAATATCATCTTCTTCATCACCAATAAATAACCCGCGTTCTTTTAAATACGCTTCAAAATATAAATCTGCTTCTGCACGTTCATCATATGGTTTTACAGATAGAACGAAACCTAATTTGTTTTGTTCCTCTAGATGAGAAGTGGAAATGTATGCCGGTACATTGTGGCGTAAAAAGAGTTCTTTAACCGGAATAATCATATCTTTCATTAATTTCGTTAACATACCCATTTCAAACTCGAAATTAAAGCGATCTATACTACATAAATCGGCGAATACTACACCGATAAAACCTGTATTAAATACTTCTTGATATTCTACGTCTTCGTCATGATTACCGTAAAAATTCTTTTCGATTAAATAATTTACAAAATAAGCAACACCGTCACTTTGTTCAAATGGTTTCGTTGAAAGAACAAAGCCGATTTTCTTTTGTTTATGTAAATATACACATGACATATATGCTGAAATATTATGTTCTTTAAATAAAGAACTTGTTGCTCCAGAGAGACCATCTAATACGTGATGAACAATTTGAAGTTTTTTACGAGCGAAATAATAGGATTTCTTTTGTAACTCCAATGTATCAATAAAGACAGAGCCGATAAAGCCTGTATTTGAAATAATAGGTGTTTGCTTTTTTCTTCCTCTGCGCTTTGCTTGAGCCATTGTAAAAATCATCCCTTCATGTACAAGTAAGTTTAAAAAGAACGTTTGTTCGTATGTTTATATTTTACTATTAAAACGCTCTAAAGTAAAGGGTTTTTGAAGAAAAAAACAACAAAAAAGACACCTGCAAAAGGTGCCTTAAACGCTGTAGGGAAGAGGGTTCATCCATACAATTTATATTATGACACAGAAACAATCTCTTCTGTATCTTCTACATCTAAATGACAGTCCATAGTACGAACATCTTGATCTTCATGACTTCCGAAATAAATAGTAATTTTCATATGTATCGCTCCTTTATTCTAGGAATACCTAAAATAATTACTAGTAATGTTAATATTTATTATATACCACTTTTTTCATTCCGACAACTTTATATCGTTTTTTATTCTTTTAGGGCGCAAAGAGTGATGTAAAGAGATATTTTTATAGAAATAGGTACATTTCTTATATGTTATATTTAATACTGAAGTATTCGATTACAAATATTATGAAAGGAGAAAAATGAATGAATTTTAAACAGTTACTAATAGATAATTTTACATATAAAACTTCATATATTGCACGGCAGGCACAGGGAATGAATGTAAAAGAAACGAAGGATTACATTGCTGTCGACTGTGGTTTACCTGCAGATACATTTAATATCATTACTTTACTAAACAATAATGTAACGGAAGATATCGAGAAATTATATAAGGAGGTAGCATACTATAATCAAAAGAAATATCCAATGAGTGTTTGGTTTTGGGACGAGAAGCTAGAGGATACTATAAAGAATGAATTATAATAAAGCTTGGATTAAAAGAAACAGAACAAAATATCGCGATGGTAGCAAACTTACATACAATACATCCAACAACAAACTTGCCAGAAGGTTTTACGATACAAAAAGCATCTTCATCAGAACAAATTAAAAAGTTTGGAAAAGCGTTAGCTAGTCTATTTGGTACATCAGAGGAAGGTATATATGTACAAGCATTCTACAATCAAACTACTTCTTTCCATTTATGGAATAGTGAAAATATGAAACTGTACTTAGGGTTTTATAAAAATGAAGTCGTATCGGTTGGTTCATTAGTGTGTACAAAAGATAGTATTGGTATTTATGATATAGCAACGAAAGAAGAAATGAGAGGAAAAGGATTTGGTTCTACTATGTTTCATTACTTGCTGCAAGAAGCAAAGGAATTAAACGTTGCTCAATGCGTATTACAAGCTTCACCTGATGGGATTAATATTTATAAAAAGGCTGGTTTTCAATCTGTTGGACAAATGACTGTATTTGAAAATCGACATTTATTTGAATAAATTATCCAAGCCAAATTGCTTTCATGTAGGAGTTAATACATCATTATGAAAAAGATATATATCGTTACAATACTTTGCATCTTTATAGTAATAGGTACTTTTGTTTTTCATAAAGTAAATGAACGTAAGTACACAAAAGCTATTAATCAATCGAATCATATAAAAAACATTGCACATAGAGGGGCTTCGGCGTATGCACCGGAACATACAATTGCTGCGTATAAATTGGGACAACAATTAAAAGGCGATTATATAGAAATAGATCTCCAAATGACAAAAGACGGATATTTAGTAGCTATGCATGATGAAACATTAAATCGTACTACAAATGGTACAGGACTAGTCAAGGAACATACATTAGAAGAAATAAAGCAACTAAATGCAGGCTCTACTTACAATAAAAAGTATCCAAATTTAGCAAAGAAAGAATATGAAAATGCTAAAGTTCCAACACTCGAAGAAGTAATTGAAGTGTTTGGGCATGACGCGAACTATTATATTGAAACCAAATCACCTGATGAATATCCAGGAATGGAAGAAAAGTTATTAGAAATTATTAATCACTATGAAATACAGGATAAAGTTATTATTCAATCATTTAGTGAAGAAAGTCTGCAAAAAATTCATAATTTAAATGTTAATATACCCCTGGTGCAATTATTATCCTATAAGAAGGCAGTTCAATTAACTGAATTAGAGATAAAAAAGTATAAAACATATTGCATTGGTCTTGGAATGAACTATAAATATATTGATTCAGCTTACGTAAAGAAAATAAAGAAACAAGGATTAGAAGTTCATCCATTTACTGTAGATAATGAAGCAGACATGAAAAAGTTACTATTATGGGGAGTTGACGGGATGTTTACGAATTATCCGGATCGTTTACATTCATTATTAAAGTTTTAATTAAAAGAAACTGTTTTTAACGTAATAGTTTATATAGGTTTTCGAGTAATATATAATTAAATTAATCTAGTTAAACTAAAAAGGAGTGTAAGTAGGATGAATATATTAGCTGTTGTCCCACGCCTCTATGTTTCAGACTTACAAACTCATCTAGAATTTTACAAAATACTATTAAAGCAAGAAAAACCACACGAATTTCAAATGAACGGAACGCCTGTGATTAGATTTACAAATTTACTTTTAATTGAAGAATTAAAAGAAACAATTAAGAATCATGTTGCTGCAACGATTGTAATTGATGATCTCAACGAAGTAAAAGAACTAATCTTAAACTATAACGGTGTAATGATTACTGAACCAATACAAGTACCCACAGGTATGAAAATGATAATTCGTCATCCAGATGGTAATATCATTGAATACATAGAGCCGACATTGAAATGAAATATGAAAAAGACGTGAAGAAGAATCCAATAAGCATATTGGATTCTTTTTTTGCTAGTTTTACGAACCGAACGCGAAAGAATACGACATTGGGTATTATTTTTCATAAGTTTAGTCAGAAAGTAACGAAAATGTAATGAATTTTAACTACGCTTTTTATATTTTTTTGATACACTGGCTACGAGAGGAATACCGATCAATGTAGGTAAAAACCAAAACCATATAGGTGGTAGTAAATTAATTAAGGGGATATGAATACCGACGTTTACTAAAAGTGCGGTTACCGCACCTATATAAGAACCTAACATACCTCTAATATGGTGGTGGATCCAATTTTTCCAGCGTTTTTTTCGTGCAAGGTAGCCATAAATGGCAAAAGCATAAGAGGAAATTGCTACATAAAATAAATATGCGATTTTATCCCAGTTTATAATGGATAATATAATTGCAGTAAGGGTAATGACAACATAGGATGCATGATATATTTCGCCCCATTCCGTATGTTTCCCTTTCTTCTTTTGAGCAACCATCGCCACAATACCGGTAATTAAACATATTGTTCCAAATAAAATGTGGATGGTTAAAAGAACATTGAAAATGCTCATAATAATTCCTCCTTTTTTATTTTTATAGTATTGCAGTATAGGAGAAAAGTTGAAACATATCTTTTATTCGTCTTAATATATTGAAATAAAGGTACTCTTAGAAAAAATTTTCTTGAATTTAGTGAGTCACGTATTACGTGAAATGAAGGAGAGACTTCCATGTTTACATCTATTACATATTTACAATCAGGGAATGACAAGCAACAAAAGGTTTATGATGTTTTGAATAAACTAAACATCATGGAGGATTTAGCTTTGTATAGTCCCGTTCTTTGCGGGACTATACCTATAAGAATTGATACGCTTCAATCTGACTTAGATATAGTAATGGAAGTACATAACTTTGATGTTTTTGAACAAGAAATGAGATCTTTATATGGTTCTTATGAAGGATTCAAAATAAAAAAGAAAAAAATTAAAAATATCGAATCAATAAAGATGAATTTTAAATTTGAAGGTTTTGATTTTGAATTATTTGCCCAACCTAAGCCAGTGCGTAATCAAAATGCGTATAGACATATGATAGTAGAACACATGTTATTAATGCAGCATCCACATATAAGAGAAGAAATTATTCGCTTAAAAGAGAACGGTTTAAAAACAGAACCTGCTTTTGCTCAAGTATTAAATATTGACGGAGATCCTTATGACGAACTTATTTTATTGGGACAGGAAATGAGATTGTGGTAATGTATAGTGATAATAAATTTATTGAATTTTGATTAAAAAAGATAAGAGCCTTACTACATTCTATATGCAGCAAGGCTCTTTAAAGTTGTTTCAAATTATATCTATCTGCTTATGTAATGCTTAAAAAATGAATAATAAAGTTGTTTACTTCTTATTAAACTAACGCCCCCGTTAGTTTAAGTGTAACTCTTCACAATTATTTGATATTATATAGATAAATAGAAATATAAATCAGAATTTAGTTTATAGTTATAAAAATAAGTTATTTATACCCTTATAATTCTTCAGAAAGGAGAGTGTATGAAAAAGACTCTTGTTTTTGTATTAACGATATTTATATTATTCTCAGGATTCGCAACACAAAGTTATGCGTTGTCAGATTCGAAATCTGTGGCAATACAAGCATTGCTAGATGATGCCTGTCGTACGTCAGGTGTGCCTGGAATGTCACTCTCAATACTTGCTGATGGTGAAGTGTTCTACTTTTCTTCTGGGTATGCAGATCTTGAAAAGGGACTGTCTGCAAGTGAAAATACACTCTATGAGTTGGCCTCGGTGAGTAAAGCTTTTACTGGTATGGGGATTTTGCTATTGGAAGAGCAAGGGCTGCTATCAATGACTGACCCTATCCAAAAATATTTACCTTGGTTTACGTTAAAGTATCAAGGTAAACCTGTTGATATGCAAAACCTTACACTAAATAACTTTCTTCACCATACCAGCGGCCTAACAAATATTAGACATACTCAAAATATTCCACAAGGTAATACGCCTGATATGTTGCAAAAGACTGTGGAAACGCTGGTAGATGCAGAATTGGCGTTCTCTCCCGGTGAACAATATAACTATGGAACCGTTAATTATGACGTATTGGGTTTGGTTATTGAGATTGTATCACGACAAAGCTATGAAGACTTTATGAAGGAACAGGTATTTCTACCCTTAGGTCTTCACCAGACGTATGTTTATAAAGAAGATGCTCAAGCCACTGGACAGTTAGCACAGGGCTACCGTTCTTCCTTTTTTATAACAACTCCATTTAACGCTCCGGATTATGCTGGGAATAAACCTGCCGGCTATATCATTTCTAATACAAAAGATATGGCGCGTTGGATGGGCATACAGATGGGTATCGTGCAGGACATACCCGAAATATTTCACAGGGCCATCGAAAAATCCCATAGGGGTGATATGTCTGTTTCGGCTGTCAATGATATGTATTATGCGGCAGGTTGGTCGGTAAACGCCGAACAAACGTTTATAGAACACACTGGGGGTAATCCAAATTTTAGTACCGAAGTAGCCATACTGCCAAATGAAAGAACAGCCATCTGCTTACTGAGCAACGGCGCAAATACCAATATAAACCTGGTACTAAAAGTTAAAAATATATTAAACGGCAATCTAGCTCAGTCATATGAGATAAGCGGCACACAGCTTTTGGACATCATTTTGTCGTCTACCACAATTACTCTTTGTCTATTAGCCGTTCTGTTATTTTTCTTAGGATTAAGAAAAAGGAAAACGAATGAGCAGCAGCCGATGACAAAAAAGAGAACAATCGTAACAATTATTTTCCTAATCGCTACGATTGCCCAGTGTATAATGTTTTTTGCCTTCGATTGGTCAACGATACTTATTTGGCAAACATATAGTGTTCTTACAGCTTTAATTTCGTCAACATTATTAACAGCAAGCATTACTTGGTTTGTATATACTCACCGATTAGATGCCTCGGTCCGAAAATAAGTATAATATTAAGTAAATAAATCCTAATTTATCGATATTCTTAATTTAAAAAACAGAAGACACCTCGGTGTCTTCTTTAATGTCATCGACACTTCTCCTAGTTAAACCCACTTGCTATTTCTTTCACTAACCTGCCTCGTTAGTAGAAGAAGGATTTTTAAACAACTTTATTATTTTTTAAATGACTTTATTGTAAATTAAACAACTTTATTATCTCTGTACAGGTAAATAAGATATACAAAAACTCCTCCATAGAAAAAGAGGAGTTTTTGTTATGCCATTAGCTTACGAATTAATTCACTTAACAATTTAATGCCGTTAGTCATTTGCTCTGGAGAAGCATATCCATATGATAAACGAATGTATCGATCGGATTCTTCTTCATAAATACGTCCTGGGTTTAAAAGAACTCCTTTTGATAGTGCCTCTGAAAATAATTTCTTCATCGGAATGCTAGGTACTACCTTTAGCCATATAAAAAATCCACCACTAGGAATATCCCACGTTGCAACATCTGCACAATACTCATTTAAAGCCCGTATCATGATTTGTCTTCGTTCTTTTAGTTGAATTCTTACGTTTGCAACATGTTCCTCATAAAAACCTTTATTTATCCATTCAGCAGCAACTCTTTGAGATAATGAACTCGATCCATAGTCTGTTTGCATTTTTATATCTGACAATCTATCAATAACTGGTTGCGGTCCAATAATCCATCCAATTCTAAGTCCTGGGCTAAGTGTTTTAGATAGGCTACTAATATATAATACATGTCCATGTTTATCTATCGACTTTAAAGGGACTGGAGGTGGTTCATCAATCCATAACTCGCGGTAAATATCATCTTCAATAATAGGTAACTGTTCCTTTTCACATATTTTTATTATTTCTTTTCTTCGTTCTTTAGACATTAATATCCCTGTTGGGTTTTGAAAACTAGGGATAGAATATAAAATGTTTTTCTTTTTACTATATTTAATGCGTTTTAATAATTCGTTAGGTAAAACACCGTGATGATCCATAGCTATACCAGATAAATTTATATTTGCTGATTGAAATACATGAAGCGAATATAAGTAAGAAGGTTGTTCAAGTAAAACGGTGGACTCTCTATGTAAAAGACCAATTGATATTAATTGCAATGCTTGTAATGCACCCGAGACGATTAATATGGAACTCGGTGACGTATGTATTCCGAATGATTTTACGTTTTTACTTATTGCTTCACGTAACGGATAAAACCCTTTTTGTTCCTCATATCCAAAATAATCTAATTCCTCACTTACTTTTTTCATAATGGACTGCATCGTTTCTAACGGAAAAAGATGAGGAGCAAGTTCGCCTTTACTAAGATGGATAAGTTTGTTATTTGCTTCTGCCTCATTTATTTCTCGTACCATTAACTTGCTTGGTTTATGAATACCGGCCTTTACATATTCACTCCAATCAGGTGGTGGATTCGTTGCTAATAATGACCATGTATTATTCGTTACAATTGTTCCTGCTCCAATTTTCCCTTGAATCAATCCATCAGCCATAAGTTCATCTAGTGCAGTTATTACAGTGCTACGATTTACTTGAAATGATTTTGCTAACTGCCTTTGACTAGGGATCTTACTTCCAATTGGCCATTCTCCATTTTCAATTTTTTCTTTCATATAATCTACTATCTGCCGATACTTAGGCAGTTTTTTACTAGTTGTCATCAAAAAACTCCTTCGTTCACTTGAAAAATACCAAGTGGTTGGTTTTTACGATAAAAAACTGGTTGAAGACATTGTATCAACTATTAAATATGATGAAAAGAAATAATTGGTAATTTAAAAATGGTTGGTTTATTAGGGAGGGAGAAACAACATGCATAATAAAAAATGGGATTTACGCATTATATGTGCTCATGCTTTTACGATTCTTATATGGGGATCTGCTTTTCCGGCAATTCGCATGGGGCTTGAATCTTATACACCTGAGCATCTAACTTTACTACGTTTATTAATTGCTTCATTTATACTTCTTTTGTTTTCCTTTATATATAAGTTACGGCTACCGGATTTAAAGGATATCCCAGCAATTTTTATATTTGGTGCTTTAGGATTTACTTTTTATCACATCGCATTAAACTACGGCGAAAAAACAGTAAATGCTGGGTCTGCAAGCTTAATTGTTTCCGTCACACCTATAGTAACGGCAATTCTTGCTTCTATTTTTTTGAACGAAAAAATGAAATTAAACGGTTGGATCGGTGGTGTAATTAGTTTTATAGGAATTGCTCTCATATCATTTAGCCAAGGAGATGCTATTCAATTAAATAGTGGGGGATTTTTTATACTATTAGCAGCAATTTCAGAAAGCTTATATTTTGTTTTCCAAACTTCTTACTTAAAAAAGTACGGCTTCTTACCATTTACGATATATACAATTCTATCTAGTACGGTATGTATGCTTATTTTCTTACCTGGAATGTATACAGAAATACTAGCAGCTCCTCTTGAAGTGAATATGAGTGTTATATATTTAGGTTTATTTCCAACAGTACTCCCATATATCGCATTGGCTTATATCATATCTCATTCTGGTGCTTCTGAAGCAACAAGTTCTCTATATTTAACGCCAATAACTGCATGTTTCGTTGCTTGGATATGGTTAGGAGAAGTACCGACTTTTGTTTCAATAATTGGTGGGGGGATTACTATACTTGGAATTTTGATTGTTCATATACCAGTATTAGGAAAAGAAAAACATAGGAATTTAGCAAATGATCAATCCGTATAATGTAATTCAATCATAATTTTATGATACTTTTTTATATAGTTTCTTTCTTATGTTGATAAATATAATATTTTGTATTTCAGTTAAATATTGTATGTTACATTTTATGTAGTAAGCATTTTAAAAGGAGCTGACAACATAATGGATGGAAAAAGAAAAATTTTCACATGTATTTCTATTATAGGAATCGGACTAGCTAGTTTTTCTAATTCTAGTCTCGCAGCAATTGTAACGGACAATTCAGTACAAAATTCTATTCCCGTAGTTAGTCAACAAGTAGCTGCTGCAAAGGAAATGAAACCCTTTCCCCAGCAAGTTAATTATGCAGGTGTTATAAAACCGAATCATGTTACACAGGAAAGTTTAAATGCTTCTGTAAGAAGTTACTACGATAATTGGAAAAAGAAATATTTGAAAAATGATTTATCTTCTTTACCTGGTGGTTATTACGTAAACGGAGAGATTACGGGCGATGCGGATGGATTTAAGCCACTTGGAACTTCAGAAGGTCAAGGGTATGGGATGATAATTACAGTATTAATGGCTGGTTATGATTCGAATGCTCAAAAAATCTATGACGGTTTATTTAAAACAGCAAGAACTTTTAAAAGCTCTCAAAATCCTAATTTAATGGGATGGGTTGTCGCAGATAGTAAAAAAGCACAAGGTCATTTTGATTCTGCTACTGATGGGGATTTAGATATTGCCTATTCTCTTCTTCTTGCCCATAAGCAGTGGGGATCTAATGGAACAGTTAATTATTTGAAAGAAGCACAAGACATGATTACAAAAGGTATTAAAGCTAGTAATGTTACAAATAATAACCGACTAAATTTAGGAGATTGGGATTCTAAAAGTTCACTTGATACGAGACCATCTGATTGGATGATGTCACATCTTAGAGCATTTTATGAATTTACAGGTGATAAAACTTGGCTTACTGTTATTCATAATTTGTACGATGTTTATACGCAATTTAGTAATAAATACTCTCCCAATACAGGACTTATTTCAGATTTCGTTGTAAAAAACCCACCACAACCCGCACCTAAAGACTTCTTAGATGAGTCAGAATATACAAATGCATATTATTACAATGCTAGTCGAGTACCTTTAAGAATTGTAATGGACTATGCGATGTACGGTGAGAAGCGAAGTAAAGTCATTTCTGATAAAGTATCTTCATGGATTCAAAATAAGACGAATGGAACTCCTTCTAAAATTGTGGATGGTTATCAATTAAACGGATCCAATATTGGTAGTTATCCAACTGCTGTATTTGTGTCACCGTTTATTGCTGCAAGTATAACAGATAGTAATAATCAAAAGTGGGTAAATAGCGGTTGGGATTGGATGAAGAATAAGAGAGAAAGCTATTTTAGTGATAGTTATAATTTATTAACTATGTTATTTATTACAGGAAATTGGTGGAAACCTGTACCTGATAATAAAAAGACACAAAATCAAATAAATGATGCAATTTATGATGGATACGATAATTAATTAAATTTGAGAATGGTTAATTAAAAAGGAATTAGCATACGCTAGTTCCTTTTTACTATCTTGTAAAACATTATCCATTCTAAAATTCGCATAGATATACTTGTTTTTTTCATATACATAGTTATTGATGATTCTATGTTTTTGTGAAGGGAGGGTATTTCTTGGAAAAAGTATTATTTTTCGGAGACCCAGGTATTGATGACTCATTTGCTATTATGTATGGTTTACTGCATCCCGAAATTGAAATTGTCGGTATTGTAACCGGATACGGAAATGTTGAGCATATACATGCTGCACATAATGCAGCGTATATTTTACAGTTAGCAAATAGACAAGACATTCCTGTCATTAGTGGTGCAACAAAACCACTTACAGAAGAAATCACTACGTACTACCCTGAAATTCACGGAGCAGAAGGATTAGGTCCCATCCATGTTCCAGAAAAAGTATTATCTATTCCAATATACAATTTTGGCAGTATTGCTGCGATTCTTATAAAGTACGGAAAAGATTTAACGATTGTTGATGTAGGAAGATCTACCTCGTTAGCAATTGCTTTTAATTTATGGAATGATTTAATGCTAAATGTAAAAGGAATCTATTTCATGGGTGGTGTTTTTTTAGAAGTAGGAAACGTTACGCCATTAGCAGAGGCAAACGTGTATGGCGATCCTATAGCAAGTAAAATTGTTTTCCATCAAGCAAAGAATTTATTAATATTCCCTTTAAATGTAACAAACAAAGCTGTGTTAACACCAAATGTATTTAACTATATTCAAGCTAATACAAAGAATCCATTTCATATGATAATGAAACCAATGTATGATTACTATCTATCCGCATACAAAAAACTTAATCCATCTATCGAAGGACCTTTGCTACATGATGTGGTTGCAATAAGTGGATTAGTAAATCCAAGTTTTTTTGAATTTGTGCATCGTACAGTAAATGTAGATACATACGGAGATACGAAAGGACAAACATTTGCTGATTTTCGCCCTAGCTCTATATCTGAAGGAGCCCATATAGCATTAGAAATAGATGAACAAAAATTCATTCAAGATTTTATAAAAACCATGTTATAAGTTGGTGTCGACAAAGGGAATTGTTTCACTACGTTGAATATAAACATACATCCTCTATATAAGGGAGCTTACAATATTGAATGTCCAGTTAAAGGTTGTTACGAGAGAAAATTGGGAAGAAGCATTAAAGCTACAAGTTAAAGAAAATCAGTTGAAATTTGTTCCATCCGTAGCAGTTTCACTTGCTAAAGTATATATAAAACCAGATGGTGACAATGTAGAGTACATGCCATTTGTGATATATGATGGCGACCGTATGGTTGGTTTTATTATGCATGCTGTTGTAAGAGAGACATCGGATATGTATTGGATTAACGGATTTATTATTGATCAATCGCAGCAAGGTAACGGTTATGGAAAAGCGGCATTACAAGAAAGTATATACTTAATAAAAAATACGTTTAAGGCATGTAAAGAAATTAGATTAACAGTACATAAAGATAATATCTCTGCTAAGAAACTATATGAACGTTATGGTTTTCAATCATTGGGACATGATTATGATGGTGAGCAAGTATATCGCTTATTCGTTTAATTATTTATGTAGCAAAGGTGTGAAATGAATTATGCAATTTACTGAAGTCAAAATTGAAGTATTTATCCCTGAAGAATACATTGAAATGTTGAGGAATGAGTTAAATAAAATTGGTGCTTGTAAAACGGGAGAATATGATCATTGTCTGTCCTATAGTTCTGTGAAAGGATACTGGAGACGGTTAAAAGGCGCATCACCTTTTAACGGGGAAATTGGTCAGATTTGTGAAGGGCAAGAATGTAAAATTGAAATAAATTGTAAACGAGAACTTGTAAAAAATGCTCTTGAAGTTATCAATAAAATTCATCCGTATGAGACACCAATGATTTATAATATCCCGATATTAAATGACTATTTTGAGCAAGTATAAATTGAATACCTAGGAGGAATATCAATTGAAAAGTAAATTCCATCATATTGTACGAGCTGTTATGGTAAAGGATAAAAAATTGTTAGTGGCGGAATATATTGGCCATCATTATTTTTTACCAGGTGGTCATGTTGAAGTTGGCGAATCAGCTGAAAATGCATTAATAAGAGAACTACAAGAAGAACTCGGAGTAAATTGTAGTATAAAACAATTTTTAGGAGTCATAGAAAACCAATGGCAAGATCGAGAAGTTCTTCACCATGAAATCAATCATATTTTTGAGATAGATTCACAAGAGTTACATATTGATTTCGTACCAAAATCTAAAGAATCTCATTTAGCGTTTCACTGGATAGATTATAATCAAGAAACATTAAATACGTATAAAATTATGCCAGCTCCTTCAGTTAAAGAGTTACTAGAAAGAAAATTAAGTGATGAACTACTAAACTGTTGGATTAGCAATTTTTAAACGCCTCTATCAATAGTAAATCCGTCCGCCAAAAGGAAAATAAGAAAATAGGCTAAAAAACAAGGTACATCACCTAGTGTAAGTTCATATTTTGTTGATGTACGCATTTAGTCTATAGTCTTGTTTCTACTTTATTTACAAAAATTTATTAACTTTAATATTTGGACGGAATTTACATTAATAAATGGAGGGTTTCATAATGAATCAGTTTCAACAAGAACTACAATCATTAAACCTTAATGATTTTCAAACTGGTAATGTTGTTTATTGGGATCAACAACAAAATCAATATCCATATTATTACATTCAAGGCGATGTACGTCGTTGCGGTGGATGCGGTGGTTGTGGCGGACGCTGCGGTGGTTGTGGCGGCAGATGTGGTGGATGCGTAGGTTGTGCAGGATGTTTCGGTTGCTTTAATTGCTGGAACTGGTGGATCATTTAGGTATAGAAGATCAAAACTATTTTACATGAAAGAAAGGTGTGAAAATTATTTTGCACTTTTCTTTCATGCTGTAATTTTGTATTAGTGTTAAGGGGGATTCATTTGTATACATATGATAAGTTGATTTCTTGGGTAGAGAATATAAAAGAAAAAAATCATAGTTCTGCAGCAGCACTTTGTATTATAAAAGATAATAAAATCGTACTAGAGCATTATAGTGGTTATCACACAAATACATCTACAAACAAGAGAGTAACAGCATCTTCACAATTTAACGTTGCTTCTGCTAGAAAAAGTTATTTAGGATTAATGATAGCGTATGCGCTTTACGAGGGGAAAATAAACTCTATTGATGATGAAGCGATAAAATATTTTAAAGACTTTGATCCTGTATTGCTTGGTAAAACGACGATAAGACATTTAGTAACACATTCGCACGGATTAGAAGAAACGAATGACGGGACAATTTTTCGTGAATTTGAACCGGGGCAAGGATGGGCGTATAGAGATATTAATGTAAGGATGATGACACGTCTTATTTATCAGCTATATAACAAAAGTTTTCCTGAATTGTTAAAAGAGCGTGTGTTTAAACATGCTAATTTTCAAGAAACAGGTTGGAGAGTTCAGCAAGATGAAAATTTAGTTGAAGTCGTTAATGATCCAAATGAAGATGCAATTAGCGCAATTGGTACAGTAGATGACGGTACGGAAAAAAATCTGTTTGTTTCAGCTAGAGAATTTGCTTATTGGGGAAATCTTCATTTAAATCAAGGTGTATTAAACGGGAAACAAATTGTTCCAAAAGAAGTGATAGAAATTGCGACAAGTTTACAGAGTCCAACATTTACAAACAATGAACTACCACAAAACGGGTTATTTTGGTTCGTTCAAAATGAATCTGCACAGTTGAGCGAACTTGGTGAACGAGTACCCAAAGGATCATATCAAATATTAGGAATTACGGGACCAACTATATTAGTAATACCTGAATATAATGTAGTTGTTGCAAAAATGTATAATAAAAGATATAACTACGGCGGTGATAATTATTTATATTATTTACGTGAATTCAGCAATTTAGTCGTGGATACATTTCGTAACGGTAATAGGGCATAATTACTCCTATAATGAAAAGGAGTGAGAGAAAGTGAAAGATAAAATGAATAAAAACAAAAAGCAAAACATTAAAGATGTAAATACAGAGCAAAATGCAATTTATAGCGATCCGAAAGATGCAGCTAATATGCAAACGGTACCGCAGCCGAAGGATTTTGATGAAATTGAATATTAATTTTTCGTTTATCCGACCATATGATGAATCAAAAATACATCTTAAGTCCCATCACATGATTGAAAACTTTTGGTACTCTATATACATAAGCATTTGAAAATGTCTTATCTTAACAAAGCTTTCTTTAAGTAAATCTAATATAACCTGCAGAAAGACACTTCATTATGGAGTGTCTTTTTGTGTACATGAATTCAATTTCCATTTTTCATGCAGTATCTTGCTTTTTATGATGGTTATACTAACTGTGAAAATTCATGTCACGATAAAAGAAGGGGACAGTTAGTATGAAACAAACCTCTATAAATCCGTTACTAATTGTTCTAGGTACAATCATTGTTCAAATTGGCCTTGGAACAATTTACACATGGAGTTTATTTAATCAGCCCCTTGTTAGTAAGTTTGGATGGAACCTTAATGCCGTTGCGATAACTTTCTCCATTACAAGCTTCTCTTTATCATTTTCAACATTATTTGCAGGAAAGTTACAGCAAAAATTAGGGCTTCGAAAACTCATCGCTACTGCAGGGATTGTGCTGGGACTCGGTTTAATACTTAGTTCACAAGTTTCTTCCTTACCATTACTTTATTTATTAGCTGGTGTAGTAGTTGGTTATGCAGATGGAACTGCTTATATCACATCATTATCTAATTTAATTAAATGGTTTCCAAATCGAAAAGGACTTATTTCTGGTATATCTGTTTCTGCATATGGAATGGGTAGCTTAATCTTTAGATATATAAACGGAAGTCTGATCGATAGCCTTGGTGTATCACAAGCATTTTTATATTGGGGTATCATCGTTTTACTTTTAGTATTAATCGGATCGTTCTTCTTACGTGAAGCAATAGTGAGTAACACTGTAACTGAGACGTTACACAATGATTATACGCCTCGTGAAATGATGCGAACGAAGCAAGTATATCTTTTGTTTTTTATGCTATTTACGTCGTGTATGGGTGGTCTATATTTAATCAGTATGGTAAAAGATATTGGAGAGCAGCTCGTTGGACTTAGCGCTGCAACTGCTGCTAATGCCGTCGCAATGATTGCAATTTTTAATACAGTAGGTAGAATCATTCTTGGAACGCTATCAGATAAAATTGGTCGAATGAAAATTGTCTCTGCAACGTTTGTTATTATTGGATTGTCAGTCTTTGCTTTAAGTTTCATTCCACTAAATTACGGGATTTATTTCGCTTGTGTAGCCAGCGTAGCCTTTTGCTTTGGTGGTAATATTACAATTTTCCCAGCCATTGTTGGGGATTACTTCGGTTTAAAAAACCATAGTACAAATTATGGGATTGTATACCAAGGGTTCGGATTTGGTGCGCTTGCAGGATCATTCATCGGGGCGCTTCTTGGAGGATTTGAACCAACCTTTATTATAATCGGCGTTCTTTCTGTTATTTCTTTCGTTATATCTATTTTAATTCGTCCACCAAAAGCAGAAAAGAAAAAAGAAACACAACATTTATATCGAAAAGTAGCTTAAGTTTAAAAAGAGTCCTCATAAAGGGCTCTTTTTATATTACACAACATTTAATTTGCCCTTTTTAGCCATTGTGTAGGAAGAATACACTTACTTAATTTAAAATGAAATGATTTGAGAAGCAATAAAGTGGTTTATTTATTACCGAATCAAGTAGCAGATAAGTAAAATATTCATATTGTTTTATAAAAGAATCAGAATGCTATTATAAAACTATAGTTAATCCGCTTTGTTATTAGGCAAACATTTCATTTATATACCAGTATTTTATTATAAAGGTAGTTGGCTTATTTTGGTTACAACCATGATTTCTTCTTTTATTGCATTTACTTCAACAAATATTGTTACATTAGTTATCTTTTTTTGCATGATAGCAATATGGTGTTTTATTAGCTACACATTGTTAAGAGCTCTTATTTTAGCTAAATTACTTGAGAGAAATTGTCATATTATCGTGCCAATCGTTCTAATTGGTTTAGGAATGTTCATTCTTTTTCGCAGTAATACAATAGAATTATTTTACTAATACGTTCAAACTAACGGAAGTTTTAATTAAAAAGAATCAAAAGCGATAAAAAGCGATAAAAAGCGATAAAAAGCCGTACTACAAATAAAATGTAGTACGGCTTTTTAAAATTTTAGTGAAATGAAACAGTGCACTACGACTATTAAGTTAGACAGGATATTACGATTATTAAATTGAATAGATACTTTAAAAGGAGCGTGATGATTAAAATGAAAATAGTAAAACAATGGGTCCAAGAAGATAGTGATTACATAAGAGAAAAAGTAATTGAATATAATCAAAAACATATTTCAGATGAAGAGAAAAAGCCTTCAGAAAAAATTAGTTTTATAGTGAAAAATGAAGATGATGAAATAGTAGGTGGAATAACTGCAATTACATTTTGGCATCACGTACATGTTGATTTCCTGTGGGTTTCTGAAGAATATAGACACGAAGGTTATGGAACCAAGTTAATAAAACTTATTGAAGAATTTGCAATTGAAAAAGAGTGTAGGCTAATCAATTTAGATACTTTTAGCTTTCAGGCACCTGCTTTTTATAAAAAACATGGATATAAAGTAATTGGAGTAAGCGAAGATCACCCTAAAGGGCATAATCGATACTATTTGGAAAAAAGGTTAGAAAATATATAGAATCCCAAAATGAATCAATCAAACCATAAAGAGCGTACGTTGAATAATTACTTTCAAAATACGCTCTTTTTTATTTAGAAATGAAGGGGTATCGAGTATTACCTTTACTAAGGACAGATAAATGAAATACTCAATTAACTTTTTTATATTTTAAAACGAATAAATGGTAGAATGTAACAAAGATAGAAAATTCCCATTATTAGAGGTGGACTTAGATGAAGAAAGTAAATGTTACATATGCACTTTTATACGATAAAACAAACGAAAAGATCTTAATGGTAAAAAACAAAGGAAAGAATGGTTCTTATTACACACTACCAGGTGGCGCGGTTAAATTGGGAGAAACGTTAGAAGAGGCATTAATTCGGGAAGTGAAAGAAGAAACCGGTCTACATATAACTGTAAATGGTATTTGTTACATTAGCGAAGCTTTTTTTGAAGAGAGAGGACATCATGCAATTTTCTTTAATTTTTTAGGCGAAATAATCGGCGGAGAGACATATATATCAAGACCAAAAGAAATCGAAGAGATTACTTGGATGGAACTTCATATAGCAGCACCGTATTTGCGTATACCAGAACATTTACTAGACATTTTACAAAAGAAAGAAACAGTACCTTACATTTTTAATGGAACAATCATTCATCAAGCAACATAAAAATATCATTTCATATGAGGCGGGGAAAAAATGGAGTTTATCGTTAATCATAAACATTTCACTCAAGCACTTTCAGAAGTAAGTAAAGCAATATCTACCAAAGCTATAATTCCTATACTATCCGGTATAAAAATAACTGCAAATCAATCTGGAATTACTTTAATCGCAAGTAATTCAAATATTTTTATCGAAAAATTCATCCCTAGTTCCATGGATGACGAACAAATTACGACTACCTTAAAAGCAGGAACAATTGTTGTACCTGCAAAATACTTCATTGAAATTATAAAGAAAATGCCAAGCGATATAGTAATAAAAAGTAAGAATGAGCAAACAATTACCATACAATCAGAAGAAATCACATTAAACTTAAATAGTTTTCCAGTGAATGAATTTCCTAACGTACCACAAATAGACGATCATGCAGAAATACAAATAGAAACAAAACAATTAATTGATGCGTTTAAACAAACAGTCTTTGCAGTAGCGAAAAATGAATCTAGGCCCGTTCTTACCGGAGTACATATCGAGTTAGACCACAACAAATTAATATGCGCTGCAACTGACTCTCATAGACTAGCTATACGTGAAACATTAATTTCTACTAATGTGAAAGCGAATTGTATTGTACCAAGTGCAACCATTAATGAACTTTTAAAATTAATGAACAGCAATTTAGAATTCGTTTCTATTTATCTATCAGAAAGCCACATTATTTTTACATTCGGCACAACTACATTATATTCAAGATTAATTGAAGGGAAATATCCTAATATATCTAGTTTAATTCCAAATAAATTTCAAACAGTCATTAACATAGATAGACAAAGAATGTTACAAGGGGTAGATCGATCAAGCTTATTAGCAAGCGAATGGGCAAATAACAATGTTAACTTAGAAATTGTAAACGAATCTACAATTAAAGTTTCTTCTAATGCTTCTCAGATTGGAAAAATATCTGAGACACAACAGATAGATGCGATTCACGGTGAAAAACAATTACATATATCTTTCGATGGACGATTTATGGTGGATGCTTTAAGGGCAATAAAAGAAGAAACGGTTACTTTAAGTTTCAGTGGTTCTATGAGACCGATATTAATTGAAGCAGGGGCACAATCTGCAGCAGTACATCTTATATCTCCAGTAAGAGCTTATTAAAAACGTAGGAAGGAATTACATTATGTACAAGCACACTTTATGTTTTATAAAAAGAAACGAAGAGATACTTATGTTAAATAGAGAATATGACCCTGTAAAAGGATTATGGAATGGGGTAGGAGGAAAGATAGAAAAGGGAGAAACACCTTTAGAAAATGCAATTCGTGAAATAAAAGAAGAGACTAATATAAAAGTTACACATGACCAAATTCAATTTAAAGGCATTATTAAATGGGAGGATTCTTCATATTCTGGCGGAATGTATGTTTATCTAGTAGAGCTATTTAATGAATTTACATATCACACTCCAAAAAAAGTCTCAGAAGGAATTTTAGATTGGAAAGAGGTTTCTTGGATTCTTAGTGACTATAATTACGGCGTAGGAGAGATGATACCTAAATTTTTAGTTGAAGTGCTCCACAATGAATTCATATTAGAGCATAATTTTATTTTATCTAATCATAAATTAATAGATTATAGGAATAAAGAATTAGCGAAGCAGGACAACTCTATAGATAATATAATTCCATTATAAAAAGTAAGAATCTTAATCTATCATACACAGCAAAATAATTATCACCTAAATATAAAAGCCATAGATTATTCGAAGAGTAGCTAAGGAGAAAATTTATATGAGGATGAGTGTGATGAAGAAAATAAGTATTTTACTTATAGGTATCGTTCTAATTACTATTGCTTTTTATCAATACAACAAAAAAGAAGGTTTAGCTAAAAATGATAAGGTGTTTGTAGAAGACTTTAAAGGTAAAAATGATTCAAACAAAATACAATCTGCTATTAATAAAGCAGAATCTAGTAAAATTAAAACAGTATTGCTTGATGATAAGAAGTATAAAATCACGTCACCAATCGTAGTGAAACAGGGTGTAAAGTTATTATTTGGTTATGGAACACAATTTGTTGTTGAAGGTAATTTTAGAGTTCTAGAGTTAGAAAAAAACGCTTCTATTGAAGGAGCTTATATAGCTATAGATGATCCTACATTTAATTCTGAAGTTATATATTTAGACGGAAAAAATAAGTATTATAACACTTGGCACAAAACAAAAATAAAAGATATAAATATTATCAATTGGACAGAAACGAATAAAGGCACCGGCATTTCTTTGTATTCTGGTGGGAAGGAAAATGAAATTTCATTTATTAATTTTGAAAATATAAAAGTTGTAGGAATGGAAACTGGGGTGAAATTAGTAGCAAAGAAACCACAATCTGGACATGCATGGATAAATGCCAACCGTTTTATGAATTTCTCTCTCGAAGATTGTGTAAATATGATTTATATGGATAGTAATGTAACAACGCCAAATGAAATTAGTGGTAACCTATTTACAAACCTTCAAATACAACCTACAAATAAAACGAAAAGTATTGCAAAGGTAAGTGGACAGCATAACGAGTTCAATGGAATGGTGTGGGATTTACAGAAAATCAATCATGAAAACGAACTCGTTGAACTAACTGATAAGAGTATGAATACAGTGATTGAAATGTCCAGTGTACCAGCAAATAGAATTTTAGATAGCGGGAAATCAAATATAGTGAAATAAGTTTAAAAACAGAAAAAGAGCGCATTCCTTATAAGAAATTTCGCTCTTTTTCTATTTATAATTAAATTTCTCTCCACCAAGCTGATGAAGGATAGTCTATAGATTTTAAAGTAATAGATTCGCCAATTTGAGGCGTTGTAATTTTAACTCCTAAACGGTTAGCTTCTTTCGTAACACGCTCTATCGGGTCACTCCATTCATGTAATGCTAATGTAAAAGCACCCCAATGAATCGGAAGAAGTAATTCTCCTTGTACATCAATATGAGCTTGTACAGTTTCTTCAGGCAACATATGAATCGCAGACCACCTCGGATCATATTGTCCGCATTCCATCAATGTAAGATCGAATGGACCATATTTATCACCAATTTCTTTAAAGTGAGGGGCATAACCGCTATCACCACTAAAGAAAATTTTAGTCTCTTGACCAAGAATAAGCCATGAACACCATAACGAACAATCTCTATCTGTCATACTTCGTCCAGAGAAATGCCTTGCAGGAGCACATACTAACTTAATATTATCAAACGTAATTTCGTCCCACCAATTATGCTCACTAATTTTACTAGGTGAAACACCCCATTTAATAAGATATTGTGCAACTCCAGTTGGAACATAAAAGTGCTTTGCGCGATCTTTTAACTGCATAATACTTTTATAATTTAAATGATCATAGTGATTATGAGAAATGATAATCGCATCAATTTCTTGCAGGTCTTCACGTTCTAAAGAAAAGGTACCGCTATAACGTTTACTATTAAACAGAGGAAACGGGGAAGAGGCATCTCCAAACATCGGGTCTAATAACAATGTTTTACCTTCTATTTTTAATAGTGAAGCAGAGTGCCCAAACCATGTAATACTCTCTAAAGACTTATTGTTTTTCTCCGATAAAACAATAGGTAAATTCTTTATAGGACGCAGTTTAGTTTTCATTTTAAAGTAATCAGTCATTAAACCTATAATATCTTTCGGTTTAAAACTTACATCAGTATGAATTTGATTTATATATTTCTTTTTCATTCGTTCTCCTTTTTACGTTTAACAATATACGTATGTTGTTATTGTAGCTATCTGTAGTTTAAACGAAATCATTTTACCTTTCACCTTAAATACAGTACATTTCATAAATTTGTCAAATTCATTATTTGTGTATATAAAATGTAAATCCTACAGCAGCAGATACAAGGAATATGAAGTAAATGTAAATTGTTTTAATTTAGTAAAGTTCTTCTTATAAGCAACAAAGAACATATGTTTTGTTATATGTTATAGAAGAAAATATGTCTCTAATTATCAAAGGGAAGGAGAGGATGTAAGTGCAAATAGAGAGAAAAAAGAAATCAAAATGTAAACTATCAAAATCTGAAATCATTCATCTGTATGCGGAAGGGAAGGGTACCTCAGAAATCGCTATGCTTGCTAACGTATCTGCAAGGTATATTCGTATGGTTTTAACAGACAATAACGTTCCAAGGCGTGCTATAGGGAGTTGGAAGAGGAAGTATGACATATCAGAAGATTATTTTAAAACGTGGTCAAATAATATGGCTTATATATTAGGATTTATAGCAGCAGACGGTGTTATACCAAAAGAAAATCAATGCGTCAGTATATCACAAAAAGAAAGTTATATTTTAGAAGACATAAAAAAAGAACTAAAAACAAACCAGCCACTTTACCAAAACAAAAAGACAGGCGTATATATGCTAAATATTAATAGCAAAACAATAAAATACGATCTAATGAACATTCACGGAATTAAGCCATGTAAATCTTTTAACATTGAATTTCCTTTTGTACCAGAAGAATATTTACATCATTTTGTGCGAGGGTATTTTGATGGGGATGGTTACGTCAATTATGAAACTTATACAGTAAGCTTTGTAGGAGGATCATATACTTTTATGAATTCTTTACATCAAATTCTTCAAAATCGCAATTTACGAGCCGAGTTACTAAATCAAAACAAACATTATCGCGTTATTTTATCAGGGAGAAAATCAATACAACTATTTTCAAATTGGATTTATAAAGACAAAAATATTTATTTGCATAGAAAATATGAAGTGTTTCAGAAGGAAAGTCTGAGTTTAGACCAATTACAAGATCGAAAATTAAAACAAACTCAAACTGCCGTTAAACAAAGAAAACAAAATTTTCTTAAAGAATATATGAAAAATAAATGTAGTGCTACAGCTTGCTCTAATTTAAAAATAAGTGAATCCACTTTTAAACGTTGGTTAAAAAATGATAATCAATTTAAAAAAGACTATGAAAGAATTCATTCAATATAAAAATGCAAGAAACCTTAGTATCTCTATGCTAAGGTTTTTAATTTGAGATTATTAGAGGATACTTATTTTCGTTTATAGAACTTAGTATATACATAGATTTTACAATGAATTTACTAGTAAGGGAGGGAATATGAAATGCCCACTAATAATAGTCCGGAGAATATATTACATACGGCTTATGAAACTAAAATGATTTCATCTGGAGATAATTCGCCAGCTATAAAAATAAAAGGAACGAAACTTCAATATTTACTTGTATTGGTTCATCTTGGTTTTGAGTCAAATGCTATAAAAATGATGCTAAATTGGACAAATGATGAATTCGAAAAGCACGTTAATTCATTAGAAGTAGAGGGGCTATTGAAACAAACAGGAGGGAGGTACTATCCAACATGTATGGTTATAACAGCTTGTGAAGGAAGAAAGCTTTATAACCTTTGTGAACCTCTAATTAAACCAACACTTAGGATCTTTGAAAACTATTCAAGTCATATTGAAGATATTTCAAAAAGAATCGACACGTTTAATCATTTATCTAGAGAATCTTATAGTCTTTTATTGTATAGTGGTGTGTTATTAGATTTTGGACAAATAAATCACATTGAAGAAAACTATTTAAAAAAGAAACGACCTTTAAGAAATAAGAAACGATATTATTATGCTATTCAAGAACAAGAACTAACAGATATAGAGGCTTTCGGGATGTATGGTAATACGTATTTAGATTTAGGAGAAGTTCAAATTGGTCTTTATGGAAATTCTCGATATTCAACATTAAATTTAATAACAGCAAATAACGAAACATTTGAAGAATATTTTCAAAACAATATTACTGATATTAATTATAAGAAAAAGCAATTAGTAAAAGGTTTCGTAGCAGCAGATAGACAAAAAGACTTACATTTTAACGTAGTTTACGAAAAATTAGGCTTATATCAAAACTCACAACCTATTATCCCAGTGTTTGAAAAAAAAGACTTATCTACGCTTAACGAAATTGCAAACACAATCAGTGAAGATTTAGTCTTATTGTTTAATGGAAATGATAAACCTTTAAAAGAATACTTTGCCAGCAGCAGATACTCAAAAGAAATTACTTATGAAGAGTTTTTTATCTGGTGGTATCACTTTTTCTATACAAAAGTAACTGAAGAATTAATAAAACAAGGTGTAATTATAACAAGCACACAAAAAAATCAAACGTACATAATCCATTAATAACTTTAAATTAAAGTGTTAATATACTTTTACAAATGTAGCAGCTGAATGGATAAATAATTATGAGTAAATAAGGGATAATCTAATATAAAGAAAATAAGATATTCAAAGAGGAGAATGGCCATGCAAAAGAAATTTATCAATCCAGAAACGATGCCACCAACTTTTGGATACTCACATGTTGTCGAAGTTAGTAACACTAAACGAACAATTTATATATCTGGACAAGTAGCGATCAATACTGATGGTCAAATAGTAGGCATTGGTGATTTAGCTACACAAACGCGACAAGTTTTCGAAAATATTAAAAGCGCTTCAGAAACTTCGGAATTAAGATTTAATGATGTAGTCAAATTAACATTTTTCCTAACAGACATTTCTCAAATGGCCATTGTTAGAGAGATTCGAGACCAATACATTGACACTAAAAATCCTCCAGCAAGTTCAGCTGTAGAAGTTAGAAAGTTAATTAACGATAACTTATTAATTGAAATCGAAGCAATTGCTGTAGAAAACTAATTTTAAAAACGTATTTGCAATCATATCAATACAATTCGTTTAAAATGAACACATTAAACGAATTGTATTTTTTATTATTTAAAATCCAATTTATATAGAGGATAAAGCGAATAACTACACAATCAGTCACACATTACTGATTCGGTGAAAAAGGGGACATAACAACCTATACTAACATTTAATAAGTTTATTATTTTCAGTAAGTTAACATAATATATATTATAGGTAGTTATAGAAACAAAGCAATATCAGGTATCAAAAACCAAGTAAACTATACTTAATGAGACGAAACGGAGATTTTTAGTGAGATTTACATAAATTCTTATCTAAACGGATTTCTACAGTTTTTACCGTTTGTTTTGCTATACAATCAATCACCGCAAATCTGAATCAATAATCGATTCAGATTAAACGAATTAAAATCACTTTTGATTAGCGAGAAATTTTTATACAGAAAAATCATTTCTAAACAAAACATAAATTAATAATTATATTTTATGTTTTACTGTATGAATTTATTGCTATTTACACACGTTTTACAACTTCACATTATTTATTGTTATTTCTGCTATTTACGCTTGACTTTTGTTATACCTATTGTTTTATATTCTAGTTAACATAACGTTTATTTTTAACATAAAAAATCTCCCTCACCTTCAGGAAGATTTTTTAACTTGCTAGTATTTCATTTATACATTTTTAATAACAATCCCAATTGTAAATAACATTGGAAAAATCTAGATTTAACAAGTCTTCTTTTTTTATAAAGAAATTTGCAACACCAGAATCTCCCCACATAATATTTAATGAATCATCTGTATCGATTTGCAGTAATAAGATGTCATGCTGTTGGTATTTTTCTTCCCATTCTCTCGGATCTGTCTGTGTGAAAAATGGATATCCGCCAATTTTATGTCCTTGATCTTTACATAAATCATCATACAGTTCGCCTAATTCTGTGTTATTTTCTTCATCAACAATTTCTTCCCAATCAATATCCTCACTAAAAATCTTTTCAAATCGATAATCCCCTGACGTTACGGGTTGATAATCTAATTCAAACTTTAATTTCGCTGCTTCAGGTATAATAAAGTCCTCTAATTCTAAAGTGTTTAAATAACTAAAATCAGTAATAACCTTATTTAAGTCTTCTATAATTGTAGAATGATAAATAATTCGAAAGTCTTTTTGAGTTGTTGGCTGATCAAAATCTGCTCCGTAAAGCTCATCAGCAGCACTTACGAAAAACTGTAACATTCCCTCTTGAGGCATATATTCAACATGCGGCATTTCTTCAAAGTTTAGCTGAGCAAGTAACATCATAGGTTGTCCATTTGAATCTTTAGGGTGCTCTTGATCTATAGGTAAATACGGATATCCACCAAACTTACTCTCAAAAAGCGTTGTCTCTGCTAATGTTCCAGACACTTTAATATACGGTTTTACACTTTCTTCTAAAATAGTACGATACTGCTCTAGTTCTTTCGGAATTTGAAGTTGATACGTATTCTTCATTACATTTGCCTCCCTTTCATAATGAATTAAAAATGCCTTACTTAATTATATAGCAAGAGATAGCTTCATGAAAAATTGTTAAAAGTCCGTTTTCACCCTCGTTTTTTGCGCACTTGGTGGACAAAGTAAATTATGTTCTAAAACCTTTTTATTAATAGTTCGAATTAAATTCGCTGCTTCTGCAGTATTTGTATTTTCTTTTAGCCTTTCTTTTAAATCATCAATTTCTTTTGAAAGCTCAATCCACCTTGGTAAAACATGATTATTCTTTAACGTTCTATACAGTTGCTTTTCAGGATTGTACGAAAGGTCTTTATCTAGATTTAGAGGTTTCCCTTTACCAGGCATATTATCAAAAGACCCTTTCTTTTCTGCTTCTTTAATGATAGAACTAATATGATCCTCATACGTATAAGACCAAACTTTCTCATCTTTTACTAAAATCTCTTGCTTTTTTAGTTTCTTATCTAGTTCTTCTTGATTCATAGATTCTCTCTCCTTTTTATTTTATAGTGTGTTTTTTGTAAGTCTTAAAGCTTTCAACCCGTCAAACAACTTTTCTCGCCACCAAATACCGTCATGTCCGCCTTGGAACTCTTCATAAGTGTTTTGGTATCTATTTTCTTTTAAAGCTTTATATAGGCGTCTATTAGCCGTTAAAAGAGGTTCGTTTTCAAGTTCACCTACTGCTATGTAAGAATAGAGATGAGTCGCATTAGAATCTATTGATGAAATTTGATTTTCAATCCAAGGAATTTGATTTTCATAACCATCTTTTTTCCAATGTACGGATCCAGACATTGACAACACATTCCCGAAAATATGCGGATTTTGAAGTGCTGCATAAAAAGCTGCTAGGCCACCAAGACTGAAACCTGCAATTGTTGTATGTTTCGCTTCTTTATGCGCACGATACTTAGCCTGAATCCACGGAAGTAATTCCTTCGTTAAAAATGCGTTCATTTTATCGTTATAAGTTAGCTCTTCTAATCGGTCAACAGGATCTATAGCAACAGCAATACAAGATGGGATTTCTTTTTCGTAAATTAAATAATTAAGTGTTTTTGTGATTGAAAGGTCATTAATGAATGAATTCCCATCAAATACAATGAGAAGTTCTTGAAGATGTGAAGTGTGAGAATAATCATGAGGCGTATAAATATGAATTTTGCGTGTGTTATTTAAAATCGTACTATGAAATGAATATGTTTCAATTTTTCCGGATGGATAATGGGTTGAAGGAAAACGACTGCTATACTTTACTTCCATCTCTATATTTAACAAAGACGCTTTATTGGTACCTTCTCCAAATGTATTTTTATTAAATTGGTCTAGTTGATACTGTTCACTACGCTTTATCCAATCATTTTCGAAAAAATCGTTTACTGAAAAATAGTAAGTTGAAATAAAATGTTCATTTGTCCTAAACGTTACATACCAAATATCTGTCTGTAACAGTCGTTTTAATTGATTTACAGACTGATCCCAACCGGGAAAACTGCCGAATACATAAACATTTTCAGTATTTTGATCGCCTAACCATATATACGTTATAAGCTTATGCTGACTTTCTAAAGGACATTGTTCTATTAGTGGCGTGTGATTTGACTTTATTTCATGCAAAAAAGTATACAAAACTTTCTCATTTCCATTCTTTAATTGATTTTTAAGCTTCTCTAACTTAGGACTGATTATTGTAGTCACCTCTCTTCCTCCTTTGTAGTATTCTATATGTAGTTTTTTCATTAGAATCCCTATATAGAAGTAGTCGTAAGATATGTGTTTAGAGAAGTTATTAATTAGAAAAATGATCAATTGCTCGAATAGAAAGTTCCAATGATTTTATTCTTCTTTCTAAAAGAGTTCTTTGAGGACTCCCGAGCTTTGACTTAACATAAATCTTTTCAATTGATGGAAGCAAACCAATTAGAACATTTCGAGCGTCTGCTAAATCCTCTTGCGTGTAATGATGGGTTTCTTGATTCCAAATACTTTCTAACATAGCTAAGCCGATACTAGCTGCTTTGAGTCGTTTTTTCACTAATGTAGTATTTGCACCTTTTTGAGTCATCTGAGAGAGTGCATTTTCAAGTTTACGGATTGTTGACTGTAAAGACTTTATTGATTCTACTTTATCTACATTTGATACGTTTTCCATTTTAAACCTGTCCCTTCTTCATTTCTAAATTAGTTTTCCTGATATTTGATAATACCATTAAGAAACGAATTTTACTCGAAATATTTGAGTTGGACATGAATTGAAAGGAAAACAGCTAACAAACTTCAATCTCCTCCCTCGCACATATTCTATATGTACTTCTTTTTTCTCGTTAAAATACCTACATGGACAAGTTGTAAATATTGTATATTTTATGAACAAAAAACGTACAAGCAGCATGACTTGTACGTTTGAATTTTTATTCAGTAAGATAATAAAGCAATAGCTTCCGGGTCTTTTCATAATTCATGAAATCTCTATACAAAGTGGGATACTTCATAATCTCTGTTTCTAGAAAACGATATTGTGGAAACCACTCAAAAAAAGATTTCTTTAACCACTTGATTTGCTGAAACGTAATGTTCTGTTCATTTTCATTTAGTACAGAATTTAAAGTTGCTGCTGTATGCATCCAATAATGATTAAAATCAGCGTTTATACAGTCATCTTCGGTAAATTTACTTTTTAAGGTTCGCTGCAATTTTGCTGTAGCACGGTAAGGAAACGGCTTGTGCAATGGACTATGCATGTTCTGCAATTCCTTAAAAATAATTTGTTTTCCTAACTTCAACTTTTCACCCCTTTATTTTTCTATCCAATTTAATAAGTTTTCATAATGACATTGAGCATCTGTATACCCAAGATTATATAAATTAACGAGTTTTTCTTTATTTCTCTCTATACCGCTTATAGGAAGTTGTACACTTGGTTGAATGACATAAAAGTTGTCTTTTTGTTTTATTTGATTCATATAAGATATCGTCTCATTATAAAAACGATAATGTTCTACTAAAGATTGTGCGATATTCGGATATTTCCTATATAAAATTTTTGCCAGCCCTGAAAATTTATTTCGCTGCTTCTCATATCCTTCTGGCTTTGTCATAATTACAACGTTCTTTTCATAACCATCAGTTTGAGCTTTTAAAACTGGTATAGGATCTATAATTCCTCCATCTAGTAATTTTCTATTATCATATTCTACAGCAGGCGCTATAAACGGCACTGAGCTAGATGCACGAATGATTTTTAAAATATCATTCCCGTGTTCTGCTTTATTATAATAAATAGCTTGTCCTGATTCGCAGTCAGTCGTTCCTATAACAAACTGTTCATTTGAGTTTAAGAAAGTTTGAAAATCAAACGGTACAATTTTATTCGGTACTTCATCAAATAGAAAATCCATTCCAAATAATTCACGTTTTCGAATCAAATTTCGATAAGATATATAACGATTGTCTGCTACTAGCTCTGTATTTACTTTTTTATTTCTCCCTTTTTGACGTGATAAATAAGTTGCTCCCATACAAGCTCCAGCGGATACGCCAACTACATATGGAAAAAATAAGTTTTTTTCCATAAAATATTCGAGTACGCCTGCAGTATATAAACCTTTCATTCCTCCACCTTCTAATACTAAACCGATATTCTTCATACTATATCCCTCTGCTTCTTTTTTCTTACTTACATATTAGCACAAGACTTTAAGACAAGGTGATATAAGTGCGTTACAACAATAACCAGAAACTACTAAAGTAATGTCATTATTTCTTAGTCAAGAGCGTGGTACAATATAAATAACACATTACACAAATAATGGAGGAGGAATTTCCTATGGGTTTATTCAGCGGTATTTTAGGAAATGCATCAAATACGAGTACAGAAAGTGTAGAACGTGATTTAGAGAAGATTATGTTAGACGATGAGAAAGTTGAACATGCTTATAAATTAATTCGCGATTTAATCGTATTCACAAATCGTCGTCTTATTTTAGTAGATAAACAAGGGATATCAGGTAAAAAAACTGAGTATCATTCTATCCCTTATAAAAGCATTACACAATTCAGCATTGAAACAGCTGGGCATTTTGATTTAGATGCAGAACTTAAAATTTGGGTATCTAGTTTGAGTACACCAATTACGAAAGAATTTAAAGGTGACGATAGTGTTTTAAGCATTCAAAAAGCGTTAGTAATATATACGACGAAATAACGTTTTTCTGTATGTTTATTCATCTATAAAATTACTAACCCGATTATTTTGGAAGAATATTCATCGTTTTTGTATATTTAATCTAGAATAACAGAAAAAGGTAAAGCGTATTTCAAATGCTTTACCTTTCTTTTTTTGTAATAAATTAGTGTAGTTTTATCATTTAATTTCTTTCTTACTTCTGTTCTTTTATACCCCATTTTTTCGTACAGAAAACAATTTCTTTCTTCTTCTAAAATCGTAGCAAGTTCAAAACATTGTGCTTTTGGAAACATCACTTCAATTAAAATAAGTACCTTCTGAGCGATTCCTTTCCCTTGATAGATTGGATGAATAAACATCGGACTGATCCAAAATTTATAAGGTAGTTCTTTTTGGGATATACATATCGCCCCAACAAGTCTCGAATCTATTATAATTTTATAAAAATTACTGCTGGGATTATTTATTCTAAAAATAGTTTTTTCAATAGATTCATTTGCTGGGTTTGTTTCATAGTCTTTATATTTATTTAATAAAGGGCTAAATGAGTCTATTTGCATTTGAAATAAAACTGATGCATCACTTTCTGTCGTTTTCTCTAATGTAATCTTCACGTTACTACCAATTTAGTCGCTTTCTTAATGAAGTTATATGAGCCGTATGATGACGTCCATGCCATGCGTATAGTCCAATTGCAACAGCAAGTTTTGTTTCACCAGTCTCTGGGTGGTTAAATGTCTTTTCTAGATCTTCAAGTTCTAAAGAATATAAAAGGTTAACCCATCTTTTATGTAATGATTCTAACATTACTAGTGAAACATCTACTGGTAATTTAGAATCAGGTAATTCTGCCCACTTTTCTTCTTTATATGGTTTAATCGTTGGATTCTTTTCTGTTAGTGCTAATTTAAAGCGTATGTAACTATTCATATGGCTATCAACAACGTGATGGACTACTTGACGAACTGTCCATCCACCAACGCGGTACGGTGTGTCTAACTGTTTCTGATCTAAATCTTTAATTGCCTTCGTTAGTTCATTAGGTAAATCTTCAATTTCTTGAATCCATGTATCAATCATTTCTTCCGTTATAGGACGTTTATATGTAAATTGCCCAATTGGATAACGTAAATCATTCATGAATAAGTCCCCCTTATTATAAGCGCGAAGTATTTCTCCAAATATAATGTACAAAATTCACATGTTCTCCATTTAATACTACAGATGTTGTATCTGCTTCGTTTTGATAAGAAGAAAATCCGCTTTTTTCTAGTACAATTTGTGATGCAAGATTATTAGTAGTTGTTTTAGCATGAACCTCATTAATTTCATTGTTTTTCGCTACGTCTAAAATTAATTTTACAGCTTCTGTTGCAACTCCTTTTTTAGTAAACTTTTCTCCGACCCGATAACCTAACGAACTGATTCGAGTTTCCGAATCTATATCTACTAAATTTATTCTTCCTACAATTTCACTTTCTTCGTTACGAATTAAATAAAAATAAGATTCTCCATCCGCCTGTTCTATTAACAAATCATCTAGTAGTTTTTGGAAATATTCAAAATCAAAATATTGCGAGCCACGATTAGGTACCATTGTTTCAAAAAAAGACTTATTCGTAAGTTCAAACGTAAATAAATCTTTTGCATCGTGTTTCTTTAATTGTTCTATGTATATTTTCATCTCGATTACCCCTTCTATATCTACTAACTGTTATATATTCTTTTTTAATCAACTATTTTCCTGCTATTTTTTTTGCTTCAGTAACACAGCAAATAGCACTTTTGGATGAAATAGGTGAAATGGGCTACGAATTAAATTCATCACCTTTACTAATCGAATATAAACGTCAGAATCAGTTGCAGATAGTTGATATATTTGTTTCGTATACCATAGCTGAAATTTTTGTTTTATCGTTAATTCTCTTTTTAGCTGTGGATGACGTGATATTTCCGTTGTTGTCATTTCCCACGGAGTTTGTATGATATGAGCGGTCTCTTTATAAAACTGCTGTGTAAATGCATGATCGAGCTTTTGTCTCCTTTGTAAAAGTAACTGCAATTGATGAGCTTCCATAGCTGCAACTGAAACACCTTGCCCGAAAACAGGATCAAAACGACAAAGTGCATCTCCAACGACTAATAATCCTTCTGGCATATTTGTGGTGAGATCAAATCTCCGACGTACTTGATAAGGAATTTTATACGTTTTGATATCTGAAATTGCCACAGCTTTGTT
The DNA here is from genome assembly GCF_022663555.1 of Bacillus cereus group sp. BfR-BA-01381. NCBI lineage: Bacteria > Bacillati > Bacillota > Bacilli > Caryophanales > Bacillaceae > Bacillus > Bacillus cereus group sp. BfR-BA-01381. The sequence goes on along the minus strand of NZ_JAKUFR010000007.1, from coordinate 19,690 downwards.
AAGAAAATCTGTAACATTAGGGATTGATAAGTTTTCAGCAAAATCATAAAATTCATCATCTGTTTGTGGTGCTTTCTCATTTGCATATCCGCTGAAAGTAACAAAATAACGATGATCCTCAATCGTTTGAATAAGAACACCATACGGATTGCCAGGGAAACTTGGAGACATTAGCATATTACAGCAGTCTAATTTCTCATTTTCTTTAAGTTTAAACATTCTCGTTACGTAAAATAAATCAATCCGTACTTTCTCTTCTTGCACTTCAATTTCGTATTCTCGTAACCACGCTATGCTTTTTGAACCGAATCCACTTGCATCAACAATAATATCTGCATGAATTTCTTCTTGATTTTCTGTATTTAAACATTCCATTTTTACTCCGCACACTTTATTAAGCTTTTCATTTACTACTAACCCTTCAACCAATGTTTTATATTTAATAGTAATATTTGAAATTTGTTCAATGCGTTTTTGAATATGTGATTCGAGCATAGAACGACTTTGCTGAATCATATGTACTTCTCCTCTGAATGGCTGTTTCCATAAACCAAATTGATGCCATTTTAAATCACGAGTAAAGTTATGTACGACACTACCTGCTTCTATTAATTCATTCGTAATATTAGGAAACAATTCCTCAATGGCTTTTTCTCCACCTTTTAATAACACATGAGGATGATTACTTTGTGGGACTCTTTTTCTCGAGGACTTTCCATCCCATTTTTCACCGGCCTCTATAATGATTACTTCTTTAAAAGCAGTTGATAATGCTTTTGCTGCGAGCTTTCCTGCGATACTTCCGCCAATAACGATAGCCTTATTAAACATGTTTTCCCCCTTAATAAAAAGAAATCCTGCCTTATATGAATGAAACAGGATCTTAAACTCATTAACTTCTTTATCATTATAATTAAAACACATGAGTAAATTGTAACGTTAAAATTAAAATACCTAATCCCCAGACGTAATAAGCGAATACTTTTAAGGAGTGACGTTTTAAATACTGAATCATCCACGAAACAGCTATGTAACCGAAAAACGCAGCTGATAACGTTCCAACAATTAAAGATGTACTAGAAATAGATTCTGCTTTCCCTTGAAAAACATCTACAAATTGCAAAATGATTGCTCCGACAATGGCTGGTGTTGATAATAAAAAAGAAAAGTAAGCTGCGGTTTCGCGGTCTAACTTTCTCCATAATGCAGCGACGATTGTCATACCAGAACGAGAAATTGCAGGGAAAATAGCAACCGCTTGAAATGAACCGATGATAAATGCATCTTTATATGTAATGTCGTCCATTTTTTTACGACCATTCTTTTGTTTATCCGCCATGTAGAGAAAGAACCCTGTCACTAAAAACTCCCAACCAATCGTAATACCTGTTTTTGAAATATCCTCAAAAAAGTCTTTAAATAACAATCCAATTACAACCGCAGGTATCGTCCCGACAATAAGTAATAGCATTAGTTTTGAAAATGGATTTTTGATTAAATATATAAATTCTTTTTTGTAATAAATAAACACTGCAAGTAAAGTACCAATATGCAGCATCGTATCTAAAAACAATCCTGCTTTATCTAATTGAAACAAATGTCTTCCTAAATAAAGATGACCTGTACTACTTATCGGTAAAAACTCTGTTAAACCTTGTATAATCCCTAATATAAAAGCTTCTAACCAATTCATGATGGTCCCCTTTCTTGTTTGCTTGTACCAATATATGAAGGTTAAATTTTTGATATGAAAAAAACTATATTTCTCTATGAATTTACTTTCAATTTATGGATATATATGTAAAGAGGGTTGAGGAGGGTTATTATGTGGAAGCACACAAAATTCGGCAATGTATTACTTTGGCTAGGACCGATCCTTGTGTTTGTAGGATTATGTATGACAAATATTATTTCTGATATTCCTTTCTTTTTGGGAAAACATAAAACGATTGGAATTGTACTTATATGTATAGGAGTATGCTGCTTTATTGCTGCGAATCATTTAAAAAAAGGAGAAAAATATGAGGAATAAATTTAAATAAAAAAACAATCCCAGTATATGTACTAGGATTGTTTTTTTTATTACTTATTTATAGAATACTTTATCAACGTTATATTTTGCTTTGTATTCATTAATGATATATGTTTCATAAATTTCTCTTTCTGTTGGATCTTCTACGATACATGCATCAATGCGATATACTTCATCACGGTGATTTTTAATTGGTGAAACATTGTCTTCGAAATGCTTCTTAATACGTTGTCTAATTTTACGAGCTTTACCTACGAAAAGTAGTTCGTCATTAATATTGTAAAACATAAAAATGCCGCCTTTATCTCTAGGGAACAAGTGGAAATCGATAAAACCATTGATTGGCGTAATTCTTGGCTCGTCTCCTCTAATAACTTGTTTACGTTCAGTAATTGTAACATCAACTTCAGGGATACTAATTTTAATCAAGTTCATTCACGTCCTCTTTTATTATAAAGATAAATAATAGCATACATATGTAAGAAAAGCTACGTTCATAGGCATATTTCATTTTATAATTCAAATATTATAGGTGTATCATGTAAACTCTTCTTCCAAATCATATGATCACTTGATTCTCCCCAATAATCTTTTAGTACATAACTAGGCTCTCCAAACTTCTTCGTCCATATACTTTGCGCTTTTCTGTATCCACTATCTAAACAAAATTCTGTTATTCCTCTGCTAAGTAACGTAAGAAACATTGTATGCAGCAGTAATCTCCCGATACCCTTTCTTTGATACTCTGGGAGTATAAATACAGTTCCTATTTCATACAAATCCTTAAGTACACCGCTTGTACAACTAGTAATCAATGTACTTACTGGGCCAACTTCAATTGTTCCAATGATTTTATCGTTATTTGTATCAATCGCTAATAAAAAGTAACGTTTTTCTCCATTACTATCAAAATCTATTTTCAAATATTGCTTTTTCATGTTAATTTCATTTTCTATGTCATTCAATTGTTGTGATAATCCTTCGTCTTTATATGTATTCGTAATAACTATACGGAAAAACAAGTGAAGTTCCTCTAAATCATCCGAATTTGGTCTCCTAATTGCAACGTTATACATGTTTTAATTCTCCATTCTATACAATTGTTAAAACAATGCTTTATATACTCTATTCAACAATATGCTACAAAGCCCTGCATAGATCCAGCAGTATAGAAAGCTCAGTATAAATATAGATGAAATAATTTTTATATCCATAGTTGTATGAATAGTAGGACCAAGTACGGGAAAACGGAAAATATCGAGAACTATCATAATTCCTATAAGTAGACAAATCGCAGAAAAGGAAACAACCCAAATTCTCCTCTTGAATTGTATAAAGGAAAGCCCTAAGGCTATACCTAATAAACCTGTAGTAAAGGGAAAAACAATTAGTTCACTTGGCTCGATAATAAATAATAAGAGAATAGTAAGGATATAAGAAAGTACTCCCTCACGAATAGAGTAGCAAATAGCCAAAAAAATTGGTAATGTCGCAAAAGGACTAATGAATAACCCTATACCATGAATTAAATTCCCCGCTGCTTGAAACATGGTGGCTAAAGCACTCATTAAAGCTGTAATGACTAGCTTATTTGCTAGGGACAATTTTCTTTTATGAACAAAGTTCGCATCATTCTCTATCATAAGTTGACACCAATAACGTACAAACCGATTCATCAATATACCCCCTAAAGATATCTCATTCATCACTTTCTATATTATTCATACACTAGTTGTTTATGATTTGCTTTCTGCTTATTATCAATCACAATACAATAGACGTTTATAAAGAAGACCTTTAGGGGATAAACTATAAGTGTATATCTTTTTAAGGAATAATTTCAAATATGGTACCTTTGTTAAAATCAGTTACTTTCATAGAACCGTAAACTCCTAAATATAACCTAGTTTGATCCAAATTTGTTCCTAAACTCATATAATAAGCTGCTTGCGTACCAAAATCATAATTGGTTTCAATAACATGAAAGTCATTATGTTTATCTTCTGTATCGGCTTTAGTATATGCTAAAACACCTTTAACTGGCGGCCGAGATTCTTCTTTCTTAGCAAGATCAGTAAATACAACGCTACCATATAAATTTGGGATTGCAGTTCCCATATATGGCTGAACGCCTGTAAGTGAAGTTCCTCCAAACTTATCTGGTCTCGGGTCTTTATGAAAATAACTAATGAGCGGCTGCATACGCTTTACGGATAATTCTATTGTTTCATTATAATAAACCATTGTTCTCTCATCTAAAGTAGGATTATCAGCACAGTGCCGTATAAAAGAAGTAGGTAATTCTCCTTCCCATCCTCTCCAACCAAAATTAATAAATCCATCTTGATTAGAAGTGAATCTCATTACCTGCATTTTATTAAGTTCGGTAACCGGAATTGGTTTATACTGAACAAATGAAAAAATAGACTCTACAATATCCTGTCCGACATTACCTGCATATTTAATATATTGATTATAAAACCTTTGGAATGAAATGCCGGTTATATTACGGACGCCTTTCGCAATTAATGTAAGTGTTTCTTGTATAGATAGAGGAAGTTCATTAAAGCGTGTAACTACTGGAGGATTATTTATGAATGTATCTCTACTTACATCGATTTCAATTATTTTACCTGCTATTTCTAAATCATCTTGGCTTAAATTAAACGGATCATAACCCGACCCACCATCTCCATTTGTAAATACAAGTTTCCCCGTCTCTGGAGAAAAGTTTAAAGTATTTACTCCATTATGATTAAAAAATGGGCGTTTTATATGAAGTAATGTTCTACGTTTTTGAGGTTGCCCGTTTGATTGTAAAATCCATTCTTCAATTGTATCAATATGATCATATTGCGTATTTCTATTAACCCACTTTAAATTTAAAGTTTTCGGGTCACAAGGATTCGGTTTAAATTGTTCAGAAAGTGCACCGGGTCCTTGAGTTCCAGCTACTGAATAATGAAGATAAAATAAACCGTTTTGATAAAATTGTGGATGAAACGCAAGTCCGAGCAATCCACGTTCATCATAGCCGCTACTAGAGACACCTTCTTCAGATGTACCTAATTTAATAATACGTTGACGAATATTTAAAAATGTTTTTATGACTCCATCGCCTATGTAAAAAACCTCTCCTAATTGGGTTGCGATAAATAGTCTTTCAACTGATTCACCTGGAAGTATTGCTGTTTTTATGACAGTCGGTAAATTTATGTTACGAACAATGGGTCGTAAATGAACCTTAACTTTTGTCAATTAACTTTACACCCCTTTATATTCTTTTTAATAGAAGAGTATGATTAGAGTGATCTCATTAGTATCAAATAAGTAGCATTCCTTTTTATTACAATTTTGTATATAATGTAATTATAAATAAACTAGGGGGCTACTTATGACACTTTTACTACAAATCATCTTACCACTTATATTTGCGCTATATTTATTTACCCTCTATCGTAATACGACTATTGGAAAAGCTGCTTTTCTTTTAGCGGTCATTATTGGGATTTTTGGATTAGAGAACATTTTTCAGCATGCTAATCTAACAGATCATGCTATTTATCCATATTGGGGCAGTTTGAAGGCTGTTTTTATCGTTTTATCAGTCGTATTTCTATTTAAAAAAGGTGGTTTAACAGGAAAATATTGATTTGTAATGCTATACATATTTTATTGTTACACTGCTTTTGATTTATAAAAAAAGAAATGTTTATGTAAAAACACGAAGGGATGTGTTACATATGTCTATAAATATTATTTCTATAGTTTCTATAATAATATGGATTGTGTTGATTACAGAACTTATAAAATCTTCAAAAGAACAGAATGGACGAAAAATAGTAATGTTATTAACTACTGGTTCCGCATCAACACTTATTTTGACGGTTTCATTTATTCAAAATATCTCGTTTTGGAATTGATAGTGAAATAACTAATAAAAATATATATAAGATTAGGACCGTACATTTTAGAAATGTACGGTCCTTTTGTTTACTAGTGGTCCACTTATAAGTATGTGATCTTTTTACAATTCGAATTTCTTTTTAAGTTTCTTATATTTTCTATACGAACGTCTAACAATGTTTAACATAAAATACGGTATTTTAACAGGGAAAGGCAATTTATAAATGAAAGGCAAATAAAATGTAAAATATGCCTTTTCTAGGTCTCTCCACTTACTATCTTCTTTTGTTTTTAAGAAATCAGATACATCGACTACATATCCCCTTCCTTTTTCCATCATCACATTTTTTCCGTGAACATCACAAGGAGTTAATCCTTGTTTCCTTGCATACTCTAAAGCTTTATTTATATCAAGGATTACCTGCTTAGGAATTTTAATTCCCTTATGAATAGCATCGTATAAGGTAATTTCTTTTAAACGTTTCAATACTATGAAATTTTCTCCTTTATATATAAGCTTTGAATAAGAAGGATGATTTCCGATTCTGCGGTATACTTCTGACTCTTTTTCAATTCCTTCTCCTTCTCGCGCGTAAACTTTCACTACCCAATCTTTGTATTTGCTATGCATGAATACTGCAGCATAATTACCTTTCCCTAAACACTTCCAAAGTCTAGGAATATCTTTAACTACTACAGGCTCAAATTCGTCCTCACTTCTTATGATTACCTCTTTTAATAATTCATCCTTTATCAATCCCACAAAACAATTTACACTCATCATTTCCACTCCGGTTTTGCTAAAAGGGGCTTACCCACATTTTAACGAAAATATACACTAAGCGAATTTTAGCATAAAACGAGTCATCTTTCTTCTTCAAATAAAAAGATGGCTCGTTTTATTTGAACTGTTGAATACTTAATATGTATTCCGCTATTCAGAGCCAAAAACCATACAACAAAAAAATATTTCTAACTATTTTCATTTTTTCAGAGGCAACTGTATAGAGCTTTTCTTAGTGCAAGTTCTCTTGGTTCATTGACCATGCCAAATCCATGTTTGATTTTTAGTAGTGTTCAATTCTTGTTCCTCTACTATCGTTGTTAGCTAACACTTTTATTGATTTAATAGTCTTTTGTTTAATTCCCACAATGCTGTTTTATTGCTATCCCACTTCAAATACGTTACTGCTTCCTCAAAGCATAACCATTTATAATGTAAGTGTTCTTTAGATAATGAGATGTTTTTTGTAGGTACTTTAACTCCAAAAGAAAATTCTTTTATTACATAAACGTCATCTCCCCATAGGAATCCTCCAACTACATCCTCTACTGGTAGTGAAGACACGGAATCTAATTGTATATATGAACATTCTCTTGTAATACCGGCCTCTTCAAACGCTTCACGTTTTGCTGATTCAATAGGAATCTCACCGTCTTCTCCACCACCAGCTATGCCTTGCCAATAACCATAATCACTTCGTTTGAAAATCGCATATTGAATAGAGTCGTCAATTTTTATGTAAGGAAATATTAATACTTGATATGGTGCTCTCATTGCTTAACCTCCTCTCGAAAATAAGCTTTAAATACATATGAATAAAGAGCCGACATCATAATTCTACATTAATAATGCAGGTTTATGGTGTCAGCCCTCTATTTTTGAAGAATTTTATTTTTCATAAACTGTCTAATTCTTCACGAAGAAAAAAACGCTTATTTTCTATCAAATTTGCTTAGTGTATTTTTTTCATACCCGATGTTATTCAATTGCGCCTGCAACGTCATAATCGTTTAAATCTAATTCAATTGGTTGTCCTAGCGCTAATTTAGCGAGTTCTGATCCTAAATATGGACCAGCAGTTAAACCTGAAGCTCCTAATCCGTTTGCAACAAGAATACCGTCGAAGTTAGGAAGCGGTCCGATAACAGGTAAGAATCCTGGAGTAAACGGTCTAAATCCAACTCTCGTCTCAAGCATAGTAGCATCTTCTAAGCCAGGTGCAACTGTTAATGCTTTATGGAATACTTCATTTAAACCACCAGCCGTTACACGGTGATCGAAACCAGTATCATTCTCATGTGTTGCACCAATTACGACATGACCATTGTCAAATGTTAAAATGTATTGATCATTTGGTGGCATAACAACTGGCATATTTTCTGTTGCTGTATTTTCCATTCGCAAGTGAACAATTTGTCCTTTTTGGAACGTAACTAAGAAATTAATTCCTAAAGGGTTTAAGATTTCGTTCGCCCATGCACCTGCAGTTACAATAACCTTTTCTGCTAAAATAGTTTCATCGTTTACTATAACTCCCGTAATATGATTACCTTCACGGACTAATACTGCATCTCCTTTTATAAAAGTTGCACCATGTTTTTTCGCAGCGCTTATTAATGCATTACGTAATAATCTTCCATTTACTCTTGCAGCACCACTAATATGAACAGAACTAAATTCTTCTGATAATGCCGGGAATAATTTTTTTGTTTCTTCAGCTGATAAGCGAGTGATTTCACCAATCTCTGGGGCATCTTCACGACGTTTATACGCTCGTTCTTCCATTTGATCAAGTTTTTTCTCATCAGTATGTAAACTAATTGCACCTACACGGTTATAACCTGTGTCCGTTTCACCGTCATCTTCTAATTGCTGAATTAACGAAGAATAGTAACGTGCACCGCCTTTAACGATTTTATACCATGCTTTATTACGACGTTGCGAAAGCCATGGACAGACAATACCTGCTGCTGCATCTGTTGCTTGACCAACTTGTTGACGATCCACGATAATAACATTCGCGCCAGCCTTAGCAAGATGGTAAGCAGTAGACGCCCCTAAAATACCCGCTCCAACTACAATATACGATTTCATTTCAAACACCTTTTCTCTTTTGCTAATTATTTAAATATAAGAACATACTTTAGTATACTGAAAGGAATCCTTTTTTCAATGTGCCAAATACAATTAATTGTTGCATCATTGTGAATTGCCTAGTCTTACTTTTTCTTTTTACGAAATAATTCAATTGTTTTATATCCTTGCGAAAGAATTTCAATCATTTTCTCAAGACGTTTTTCACGTGTTTTTTCTTGTTTTACAGAAAACAAATTACGTGCCCAATCTTTTTTGTATCCAGGTGTTAAACTTTGATAAAACTTAAGTTCATTTGGGTGATTAGCTAATAAAGCTTCAACATCTTGAATTCGATCTGCATAATCAGCTACACATTGGCTCATTGCAGGCGTTTTTGTCGCTTTTTTCTTCTCACGCTTTAAACCTACAACAGTAAAAATATCATCCATACTTACCATTCGCGCAAATTTAATATCGCTTTCTCCCACATATCCATCTTCTCCAACGTTTAATGCTGGAAACATCTCATCACGGTGAATAAACGTACTGTAGCGAGAATTACCTTTTTTCGGATATGCGAAGAATACGTATCCTTTTTCAATTAATAATTCTTCATTACTAATAATATAATTCGTTTGTTTCACCATTTCATCCAGTGTTTCTACAAAAATAAAAATGGCATCGTGTTCTTTTGAAAATACAGTTTCTTTTCCTGTAAAAACTTCGTAATCACTTGGTTCATTAATAACAACCATATTCGTATACTTATTAAGTTTCAATTTATCGATAATTGACATGAAGATCTTCCTTTACATTCAAAATTCGTTGTTTATACTTTTTCATACTGTTCTAGTGTATTATATCTATTAAGAAAATCAAACTTTAATAATTGTTTTAAATTAAAATAACCGATTCTTCATAAGAACCGGCTAGCTATTTGTTTTATCATAACTCAATAGCAAATAAAGTATATAAAAGCTCTTTATATTGATCTTCTGTAATTTCACGTTTCGCTTTTTCACCATGAATCATTTCAGTTAAACTAGTATTTGTTAAAGAGACATGGCCAGAGTCCGTCAATTTGACTGCAATTGGGCCCTTATTGAAAATAGATTTCTCATCTTCTATTACTCTTTTTTGAACATCATTCACTACTACTTCATCAATTATACGATTATAAAAAGCATGACAAACTTTCCACTCACCATTCGTATCTTTTCTTTCTAGAACGTAATTCCCTTTACTCGTATCTTTTTGTCTCACTCGATACGTACCATTTTTAGAAGAAACAGACTCACCAGTAAAAGGTACAGGGACTAGAGGTACTAGTGAAGCAATACCTACATCAATTACGTATCGTACTTTATCATAATTTAGAATAATCGTTATATGTCCATTCTCAAGTGCCCATGCGTTTCTATCATTTTTATATACGGTACCTAATGCGAGTTGTACATCATAACCACAATCTTTTAAAAAGTAATAAAAAAGCGTATTTAATTCATAACAAAGCCCGCCGCGGGAACTAGTTAAAATTTTATTCTGTAAATTTTCCATAGTAATTATATTCGTATTACGGGCTATAACATCTAAATTCTCAAATGGTATAGTGTGTGCAAATGCAAAGAGAATTGTATTTAATTCCTCAAATTTAACTTCAGTACGCTTTGCAAGGTTCAATCTTGTAAACAGCTTATGTTGTAGATTTGTCATAGTCAGCACCCCTTAAAATATATAGATTAAAATAGTATATGCTGATTGTAAATTTGATGGGGTGCTGAAACAATGTACATTTCGTTTAACTGTACCGGTACAAAAAGTCTAACCAACAAGATTACTTAAGATAAGAAGCTACGAATACAAATTTAATAGTTTGTCTATAGGTAAATTATTATGATTGCTTAAATCAACAAAATATTGAATTTGCCACAGTTGACTCTTTTTAGCTTGGTTGCTAACAGGGCTATCCCAGATTGGATAAATCCTCATAGCCATCTTGCCTTTTTGGTTTTCTGTTCTCAAGATTTTTTCCTTAAGAAGAATCTCTTTAGGGAAAATAAATTGTCCTAGTTTATTATCATCTATACAAGTGATAACTAATAAATCAGGAGCAGCGTCATAAGAAAACGCTTGATTTTGCATATTGTCATCTTTCTCCCAAAAAGAAACAAATTGACCAATTTTATTAGGAGTAATTTTTGATTTTCTAAAACGAATGGTTTTGTTATTTAAGTGAAATATACATCCTGCATATTCTGCGTTTTGCTTTTCTTCTTTTACATTCGTTATCATTAAATTATTAGGTTTGTAAACTATATTGTCTAAATTTCGCATCGTATCATTATAATTGTTCAAGAAAACTCCCCCTTTGTTCATTTCTTAGTTTAACACAAACATCAGTTCTTCTACATTGTATAGAATGTATATAATCATGAGTGACATGAAAAGGGAAGATATAATTATTACTTTAATTTACTTTTTACTTAAATAAAAAAGCCTCCATTTGGAGGTTTTTTTATGCAAACACTTCAGGATATGTTGTCGCTAAATACTCTTTCCAATAACCAGTGTCTCCATCCATATCATGTAGCCACCAATACATCATTAGCGTTTCTTATTCTTGTTTCTTGCCTTGTATAAATGCCTTATGGGGTAATCTTCTGTACAAAGCATCTATATTGAATAGATTTTTCCGCTGCATGTAATCATATTTAAAACCTTGTCACTTGTCCTTACTCTTCTTTTTATAATTCCCACTTTACTTTAAATAAAATGTGTTTAACTATTCGTGGGATGAAGAGTGTATTTTTGTAAATAATAAGTTTGTAAAGTATTAAATTGAGGAGGGTTTGTATGCAATATTCTAAAAAAGCTATAAAGTCTGCTTCTAATATGAAATCAGATTTTGCTACAACTGATGCGCAAAAAGTAAAACAAGAAATTCAAAATGATGTAAGAGCAGGACAAGGAGCAATGACTTCTCGAGAGGCGGGGGCAATGCGAGATTAAGAATACATTCCTTACTTGTATTTTTAGTTTGTTTATTTCTTAAACATTTACCAGTAATGAGTGTTTCTATAAAGTCACTGCCCTTAAGTAGAGCTTGAAGTGTTTCTTTGTTTTTACTTACAATGCGGTAAATAAAATCTTTCTTAATTATTTGTTTAGAATATGAAAATTCATTACTCCGCAATATTTTTACTTATTATAAAAAAATTGCGGAGTAATATAACTTAATAAACTATCAAAAGTGTCAATCTCAGAATACGGTTTTATTTCAGTCTTATTTGTGATTCTATGAGGATTAAACCATATCCCTTTTATATTTACATTTTGAGGACCAGCAATATCCTTTTCTAAGTCATCTCCAACAAATAATACATCTTCTGGTTGCACATTAAGCTTATTTAATGCTAGTTCAAATATACGTTTATCCGGTTTACTAAATCCTACTTCTTCAGAAATAATGATCGTATCAAAGTAATTGTTTAAATTCGTGTTAATTATTTTAGCTCTTTGCCTCTGACTTGAGCCATTTGTGATAATTCCAACTTTAAAGTACTTCTTTATATGATTTAAGAAATGAATAGTATTTTGGTCTATCGAAAAACATTTAGGGAATTTTTCATTCCAAAAATCTTCGATGTAATTGCGTGGTAATCTATACTTCGGCGGAAATTCATCAAACAATGATTCTAAAACTATCGTTTTATCACTCATGCCGTATTCCCTTTTATCATATTCTTTAAATTTCTGTAGCATATTGTTTTTTACTGTATCACTAACATCCTCATAACACTTTTCTAAAACAAATAAAAACAATGTATCTACTGCCTTATCCCTATTAAGTAACGTATCATCTAAATCAAACAGCATAGCTTTATAACCCATCAAATAAATTCACAACCTTTCTCACATGATTTAAATAATCCTTAGTTCGCACCTTAGGCCTTTACTAAATTAGCAAAAAAACTACAAAGTTTGTGGCGTACGCTCTAGAATTTCGCTTGCTTCTTTTATATTTAAATTCATCTCCCTTTCTCCCTTCTAGTAAAGTATCGAAAGTGTATTTTCAAACAGTTAAAAAAACTACATGTAATTTACATTATTATACATTAGTTTTTCGTAAATATTAATCGTTCAACTTTTTATATGATAAGTTTTTTCAAGCACACAAATATTCCTACATAAAAAAGGAATATCGGTAATAATCTTTTTTACGGAGAATACACAATCTTGAAAATGGAGTTAATACGTTAAACGTCTTATAAAGTTTCCTACTGTATCTCCACATAAACTACAGATAGTACGGCTATAATGACTACCAGAGGTGATATTATGAAAAACTATCATATCCTCGTGGTTGAGGACGATCAAGAAATTCAGGAATTAATTAAACAATTTTTAATGACACAACAGTATACAGTGGTAGTTGCTTCAGATGGACTAGAGGGTATGACACAATTTAATAAGCAATCATTTGATTTAGTTCTTCTAGATGTAATGATGCCCAATCTTAATGGATTTGAAGTTGCTAAAATGATTCGAAGTCAGTCAAACATACCAATTATTATACTAACTGCGTTAGAAGAAGAGGAAGATCAAATGAAAGGGTTCGATCTTGGGATTGATGATTATATAACAAAACCCTTTTCGTTTCATGTTTTGATTAGACGAGTCGAAGCAGTACTTAGAAGAAGTTATGATAACAATGTAAATAATCATTTGATATTTAAAGAAGTACGCATTGATGTTGATGCATATCGAGTATATGTAGATGATGTTGAAATTTTCTTAACGACAAAAGAGTTCGAAATTCTACAACTACTATTTCAAAATGAGAGAAAAGTACTGACAAGAGAAAATATCGTAGAGAAAGTTTGGGGATACGATTATTTTGGAGAAACACGAATAATTGATACACATATTAAAAATCTACGTAAAAAACTAGCTATCCCCTACATTAAAACAATAAAGGGTATTGGTTATAAAGTTGATGAATAAAATTTTAAAAATCATGAAGATGAAGCGAATTACTTATAAACTCTTTATGACTACATCTCTCATTTTGTTATCCTTTGCAGTGTTGATTTATTTAACTTTATACTTCTTTCTTCCTACGTTTTATGAGCAATACAAAACAGATCAACTTCAAACAGGGATAAAAGAAATAATTGATAAGTCCAAAGATCTTACATTTCAAGATGCGATACCACTTTTTGATGAATACGCAAAAAAAAATAACGCGATGCTTTCGCTTCAAAATAAAGAAGGAGTAATTATTTACTCGCCTTCATTTTCTTTTATTCAAAGTGGTACACAAACAACAGTAGTTACTAAAGCCACACGATTTGAGAATGCAGGTACCATTAGTAATTCATATAATGTTACGGAACCAATTCAATTCCAAGATGGTAGCTTAACACTTGTAGTGTTCGCAACATTTCAACCAATTGATGAAGCTTCGCAGGTATTAGTGCGTTTTCTCCCCTATATTAGTATCATTGTGCTCATAATTGGTATAGGGAGTGCTTATTTCTATTCCAGGTTTATTACAAAGCCACTTATTTATATTAATGAGAGTGCACAAAAGATGGCAAATTTGGATTTCTCCGAAAAAATTGAGGTTCGCTCTACAGATGAGTTAGGAGAGTTATCTAATAGTTTGAACGACATGTCTATTAACTTACAACAAGCTATGTTCGATTTAAAAAAAGCAAATGAACAACTAAAAAATGATATTGAAAAAGAAAGAGAAATAGAAACAAAACGCAGAGAGTTTTTTGCGATTGTAGCACATGAATTAAAGTCCCCTCTTACTGTAATGAAAGGGTACTTAGAAGGGATGATATACAATATTGGCCCTTATCAAAATCGTGATCAATATTTAAAGAAAAATCATCAAATTATTGAAAGTATGCAACAATTAGTTCGTGAAATTTTAAGTATGTCAAAGTTAGAACAACACACTTTTAAACTAAAAATAGAAGAAGTTAATCTTTCAAAGTTATTAGGTACAATCACAAAAGATCTCGAATTTTTCGCTTCTCAAAAAAGCATCCAAATAATAAAAGAAATTGACTCTGACTTTTCTGTTTATACAGATCGTGTTCTATTTGAAAAAGCATGTAAAAATGTTATCCATAATGCAGTTATGTATTCACCACATGATGAAAAAGTCTATATCAAGTTAAATAATGATTCTAAACATGGTCAAATCAAAATGCAAATTATAAATACAGGTGTCAATATTAAAGATGAAGATATACAACAAATTTTCAAACCATTTTATCGAATTGAAAAATCAAGGAATCGAAATACTGGGGGAAGTGGTTTGGGACTATATATTGTTAAACAAATTCTTGAAACGCTAAATATAAAGTATACTATAAAAAATATGGAACATAGTGTGCAATTTTGCATGAACATTCCTTTATCTAAAAAACAAACAAACAAACTCCCCTCTTAGTAGGGCGAGTTTGTTTGTTTTTGTAGCAAGTATAATCTTATTAGGAATCAATTAGGGGGACTTTTCGTTTTTCAAGCTTTTTATTTCTACCATCCAACTTTAAAATGAAATCAGTAGTTGTTATTCCTTATTCTATCCGAGACGAGGTTGTTATATATGCGCTATCCAATTGAAATTCCCATTACAAGAAAAACTCACTCTAAATCCATATTAAATTAAGTGGAGTTCAAAAAAATGGAGTTTGCGATGCTTAAAAACAAAGTTAATAGATATGTTAAAAAGCTTAATCATAAATGGAACAAATGTGTTACTAAGATTATCTATTACGTATAAAAAAGGTGTTCTTGGTAGTCCTCTCATTTTGTACAAGAGGAGTGCTATCCAGTGCATTTGTTAATTGTATAGGTATGTAAAAACCTATACAAAATCCATATATTCTTGAAAGAAATTGAAAATATATGATAGTTTCAAAGAAGTTTTTTCACATTGCACATTATAAAAAGATACTACCTGTAGTATTACTTTCATGTGTAACGCTTATAGGCTGTTCTAATAGTAATATTCAATCCGAACCATCAAAACAAACCAAAAAAGAAAATACAGAATGGTCTTTCACGTTCGAATCTCTTATTTAGAGTTAATATTTTATGTTTCCTTTCACTTTCAACCATTCTAATGCTCAATCATATTACGCTTATTTTTAGATTTTCCATTTGTAGCTATATTAATCGAGACATTTAAATCTAATTCTTTATTTTGAAGAAATACCCCTCCCTCTTTTTTGTGTTTTTTCCATAATTTATTATTTTGACGATATAAAGAATGTGATAACTGATACGTGTCAATCCCTCTTTCGATTCCTTTTCGGTACGTTGTTTTAATTTCTTTTTCAACTTGGGCCTCTGCAATTTTTTTAATATCATTTACAGGCATAGAGTGTATTAATTGAAAAATATCAGCATCGAAATGGATGTTCATAAGTATGCGTAACTTTCCATTTTTCACAAAATGTTTTGTATCTATCTTCGGGTTTTTTAATACTATATGTCCAATAATTTTCTGATTAAATTTTAAAAGTAATGGAGCTCGTTTCGTATTTCCATCCGTCCAGCGAATCCCAGCAATATCATGGCTGTTTAAATGATTTATATAGAATTTATCACTTATAAAACCATAACCACTAAATTTTAACATTGGAAATGATGTATGCCCTTTTTTCCAATATGCTTTAGTCGTAGCTAAGAAAGGAATACGAGTTGTCATCCCAGGTTCATAATAATTTCTTTGAAATTTATATAAAGGTAAAGGATCTATTATTGTATATTGCTTGGTTATCTCTTTTGGTAAATTAATGATTGTATATAATTGAGAAATATTTAAAATATTATTGTTTGCTAATATATTTTCTAAAGGTTCCTTAGTTCCAAATATCCACATAGTATCTCGAAATTGAAAAAAACGAGAGAAAAAATCATTAAATTGATTTATGTCACCATGTTTTAAAAATCGCTCTGTTACAACAATTGTTTTGAGATGCTCCCATGAGATTTCTTGTTGAGCCCCCTTATAAAAATCAAATGCTGCCTCATCTAAAATGGAGCCTTTTCCCTTTCCAATATAGGCCTGGCTATAATTACGGGTAGTGCTGCCTTCTTGTTTAGCTATGTTAGAGAAATTAATAAATTGCGGACGGATGATATAATTATTATCTTTAAAATCGATACCTAGACTATTTATATATAGAACGTGATGCAACTCTCTTTGATCCCAACACCCTGTTAGAAACGTACACATCATAAAAAGAAATACAACTATTCTTTTATTTTTCTTCATCTGTACTCTCTCTTTTCCTTGTATTATCTTGCGTATGCAATTCTTCAGGTCTTTTTTTCATATACGTGAAAGGAATTCTAAATGTGGCTGCTAGCATACTTTTAAATACAGGGGGTGAATATGGTGTAAAGAATGGGACTCCAAAAGATCGTAAATTCACTACATGTATTGCCATCACAAGAACACAGAAGATAAATCCTACTATACCTAATAAAGAAGACACTACAAATACTATATATCGCAATATACTTATTATTCCTGTTACCGACTGATTAGTTAAAGCAAATGTCGAAACAACCGAGATTGCTATTATAATGACCATAGATGCTGAAACAATTCCAGCACTAATAGCGGCTTGTCCAATAATCAATCCCCCTACCACAGATAATGTTTGACCAAATACCGCAGGAACACGCAATCCTGCTTGCCTCAAAACTTCAAATAAGGTCATCATTATTAGCCCTTCTAAAGGAGCAGGAAAAGGAATCCCTTCTCTTGATAAGCTTAATGTAGCTAACAACGTATAGGGAATCTGATCAGGATGATATGTAATTAATGCTATCCAAATTCCTGGAAGAAATATAGAAATTGCTATCCCCAAAAGACTTACAAGCCGTACAAAGCTACCGAATATATAGAAAAAATCTTGATCTTCAGATGTATTCACAAAAAAAGGAAACGTAACTGGAGCAATAGTGGCTGTCGGTGACCCTTCGACTAATAAAATAAAACGCCCATACAACAAACAATTCACAGCATAATCAGGACGTCCTGTATATTCAACTAAAGGAAATACACTAAATTGATTGTTTGTAATTAATTCTTCAATCTGTGCACTTGAAACAATCCCATCTATTTTAATTTGTCTTAATTTTAATCGAACTTGATTAATGATATCTTGGGATGCAATATCTTTTAAATACAAGAGGGCTACTTTAGTTTGTGTTCTTTCTCCAATAATAAATTCTTCATAACTAAGAGAACTTGTTTTTAGCCTTTTTCTAATTAATCCTATATTTGTGTTTAACTCTTCAACAAATCCATCACGTCCACCACGAATGGTCATCTCTGTATTTGTTTGCTCAACTGATCTTGTAGGTATTTGGGCAATATCAACTATATACCCTTGTTTATATTCTTCAAAAATAATGAGGAGGTTACCTTCAAATATAATCTTAGATATAGTTTCATTCGAATTTACTATATCTAATTTTTTTACTGATAACTGAGGAATTAATGTTGAAAGGTTAAATTCTTCTATAGAATTAATTAAAAGCTTTTTGCAAACTTGAGATGATGTGGCTTGTTTTAATTTTGTATTATCAATTAAGTTTTGACAATACATAAATAATACTGAACTCGTATTTTCTTCCTCATCCAATTTATGCTTTATTATTTTTACATCATTGCATCCTTCAAACCACTCTAGTATTACCTTCTCGTTTAATTCTACTCGTTTGTTCATCTACGTTGTCTCCTTCAAACTCAGCAACCTCATATAAATTATATACTCATACTCTTTCAAGAGCTTTTTTTAAATTTAACAACCCATACAAACATCATTAGTAATATAGAAAACAAAAATAGTCCTAATGTTGAAACTGGCAAAACAATTTGAGATACAAACCTATAGAAACTAGAGTCACTGATGGGTAGTATACTTATTACTAAAATACATGAAAGTATTGCAAACATAACCCGATTTCTTGTTTTCCGATTTGTAATTGATAACAAATCTGGAATGAGAAAAACAACAAGCGATAGACGAATAAAGATCCCTACAAGCCACTGATACACGGAGAGAAAGTCTAAATTTTCAATGTACCTTCCTATTGACACAAGTCTCCATTCTTCAAATGCTGGATATCGTTGGTTTGCTGCTGCGAAAGGACCAAATTCTATAATAGCTGCCATAACTGGGCCTATTGTGATACCAATAATAACAATACCTAAAGCAATCAATTGATATAATTTTACTTTTGAACAAATATGATGCTGTAAAAAAAGAATAAAAATTAATTCTAGAAATCCTGCTGCAGGATAAACCATTCCCCTAAATATTGGGTTCATTCCATTTTCCATCATTGGCTGAAGTAAAGAATAATCTTTATGTGGAACATTTGCAAACATTACAAAAAAACCAAGTAAAAATACAATTGGTAACAAAACACCTGTTGTAAGTGCAATAGATTGAATTCCTTTTGTAGCATTATAGAGACAAATCAACGAAAAAAGTATTCCTAATACAAAGTGAGGTGTTTCTGGTAAATAAAAAGAGAAAAAGGTTAAGGTTTCTTTTAGTGCAACGACACCAATCGTTATTAAATAAAGTGCAACTATGAATATGATTGGATATACACTGAATTTCCCGAAATTATTTTTTAGCCACAAAAACAAATGTTCATTTTTTATGTTTTTATATATGATGAATATTATTGAAATCCAAAGCAAGTATAGGATGCTTACTAATATGATAGAGATCCACGAATCTCTACCTGATGTATCTAATAACATAGGAATCATAATGACATGATTAATTATCCCAATACTACCAATGAGTATCATAGAAACTTGAAATAAAGTAATTGTT